>NZ_DATHKG010000103.1:0-72994 GCF_035489435.1 Flavitalea sp. | reverse complement strand
GATTATGTAGCGAAAAAAGCAGAAGAACATAAAAGGGCAAGGATCATTGCAGGCGCAAATGTGCGCAGTGATATAGACGCCGGTGAAGCGCTTGGTAAATTAGTTGCGCAGAAGTTTGTTACCCGGGCAAGGGGAGACAGGGCTGGTGCTGCAGGAGGAAACCCCGCTGCCTGGACAAAACTTGAAACAGATTGCCTGGCCCGCGGAGAAACGCCATGGTACAGCCTTGAATCGCCAAAGCGTCCGCCCATGTTGCCATTGTTTGGAAAAACAAAAACATTTTTATTTGATTCAATCACCGCAATTTCATTAAGACCTGGTCCACCTCCAAGTGTTCATTCCGATCAGATGAAAAAGGAAACTGCTGAAATTCTTGAGTATACTAAAAACGATACCAGGGAGCATTATCGCATAGTTCATTTTTGGGCAGATGGCGCAGGTACTTCAACTCCTCCCGGACATTGGAACCTTATTGCCGCCGATGATTTCATCACAAAAAATTACAGCGAAGTTCGTTGGGCAAGAAACCTGGCATTATTGAATATGACGCTGATGGATGCAAGCGTTGTTTGCTGGGATACCAAAAATTTCTATTTCAACCCACGCCCATCACAGATGGATCGGAATATAAAAACTTTGACCGGGGTTCCAAATTTCCCTGCATATATCTCAGGACATTCAACTTTCAGTGGTGCAGCGGCAACTATTCTTTCGCATATTGTTCCTGAAAAAGCAACAATGTATAAGTCTATGGCATTGGAAGCTTCGATGTCAAGAATGATTTCCGGCATCCACTTCCGTAGTGATTGCGAAGTTGGTATGCAGGTCGGTAACAATATTGGCAATTATGCAATCCAACGCGCTAAAACAGATGGCGCTGGTGAATAAACTCTTTTCATGATCACTTAGCAACTTTGTTGTGAAAGTGATCATCATCTTGTTTGGTTATATTAAATATGGTAAACATCCCGTGTCTACGGGATGTTTTTTTTTAGCTTAATTTAGTCAGTTAATCGGTTGGCATGAGTAAAGCAATAACTTTCTTGATGGCATTGATTTTTTCGGTAATAGTTTTAACCCAGGCGCAAACTGTACTAAAACCCGATCAGCTATATGGCGATCTTTTCCGGCAGGTTCAGCAAAAGCGCATTTTTAAAGATGGTAAAACTTTTGTTGATGCCATTCCCAAAAGAAAACCTGCTCTTATTATGAGTGATTTCGTAAATCAGAAGGATTCTGCTTTTGATCTGAAGAAGTTTGTTGAAGCTAATTTTATCCTGCCTGATACTGTGAAATCATTGCAGGTGTCTCCTGAAAAAGATGTACGTGTTCATATCAAAAAACTTTGGCCACTTCTTACACGCAAACCAGATCGAACTGTTATTGAAGGTAACTCCCTGCTTCCATTGCCTTATCCTTATGTTGTTCCTGGCGGCAGATTCCGCGAAGTATATTATTGGGATTCTTATTTCACGATGCTTGGTTTAAAGGAAAGCGGTGAAATAGGTTTGATAGAAAATATGGTTAATAATTTTGCCTACCTGATAAATCAGTACGGATTAATCCCCAATGGTAACCGCAGTTATTATCTCAGCCGGTCTCAGCTTCCATTCTTTTCGATGATGGTAGAATTACTGGCCGAAACAACAGGCAACACATCCTATGCAATCTATCTTGGTGCACTTGAAAAAGAATATGATTATTGGATGGATAAGACGGCACCTACAAAACATGTGGTAAAGATGCCGGATGGAAGCACATTGAACCGTTATTATGACCAGCTTGACATTCCAAGACATGAATCCTGGTTTGAAGATGATTCATTGTCAAAAAATCTGCCTGATCCTAAGCGGCAAAAAATGAACAGGGATCTGCGTTCCGCAGCAGAAAGCGGTTGGGACTTCAGCAGCAGATGGTTAGCCGATGGGAAAAACTTAAGTACCATTAAAACAACAGATATAATTCCGGTTGATCTTAATAGTTTTCTTTATAACCTGGAATTAGTGCTCGCAAAGTCATACAAACTCCGTGGCGATCTGCTGAAAGAAAGATATTTCACCCAGATAGCACAGCGACGTAAAACCGCCATCAATAAATACTGTTGGTCAACTGTAAATGGTTGGTATGTTGACTATGATTTTGTAGCAAAAAGGTTAAGTACAACACTTACTCTTGCCGGAATGGCTCCTTTGTTCTGCAATGTAGCGCCAGCAAACCGTGTTAAAAACATTGTTTACATATTGCGCCGTAAGTTCCTCCGGGAAGGAGGATTGGTAACAACACTAAGAACCACAGGTCATCAATGGGATGCTCCAAACGGCTGGGCGCCTCTGCAATGGATTGCAGTGAAAGGTCTTTTAAATTATGAAGAAACGGATCTTGCCGAAGGTATTTCAAGAAGCTGGATCGATCTTAACCTTAAGGTATTTAATGAAACAGGTAAACTGATGGAAAAATATGATGTCACCGATCTTAACAAACCCGCAGGCGGTGGCGAGTATCCATCCCAGGATGGGTTTGGCTGGACAAATGGTGTTTTAATGAAAATGATCAGCCTGTATGGCATGCCAAAGGGAGGTAATTAACTTTAAACCTTTGACATTTTTTCCGTGACTAAATAAATCAGCGGCTCCCTGGCTTAACTTCGTGCAAAATTTTGGTGTGAAGCAATTATATTTATTTTTCCTGTTGATGTCTTTCGCGTTGGTTGGCTGTTCACCCAACAATGTAAACAACGATAAAAGTCTTGAAAAATACTTCAAAGAAAACAACGTTGAAGGAACTTTTGGCATGTTTGACAATGGCAAGGGCGACTTTAATCTGTACAACGTTGTCAGGTTCCGTGACAGCGCTTATTTACCTGCCTCTACCTTCAAAATAGTAAATGCTCTTATTGGCATAGAAACAGGAAGGGTAATTGATACAAATGTGGTTTTTAGCTGGGATGGAACCAATAGCAGCCGCCCGGAATGCAACAAAGACATGACAATGCATGAGGCTTTCAGAATCTCATGTCCCCCATGGTTCCAGGAGCTCGCAAGACGCATTGGCAAGGATACTATGCAATATTGGATCGATACACTTGGTTACGGTCGCCGTTATAAACCCTTCAAAATTTTAAATAATCCAGATACATTCTGGCTGGACAACAGTTTAAAGTTGACTGCTGACGAAGAGCTCGGCGTTGTAAAACAATTGTATTTCGATCAGTTGCCATTCCAAAAAAGAACACAAAGGCTGGTAAGAGGAATGATGCTGCAGGAGAAAAATGCAAACTATTCACTTAGTTATAAAACCGGCTGGGGATTTACTGAAAAGGGCCATTCACTCGGATGGATCATAGGATGGATCGAAGAAAATCAACATCCCTATTTCTTTGTGCTACAGCTTGAACACCCCTCGAAAAATTTTGACATGGCTGCGATCCGCCTGAAGATGCTAAAAGACATATTAAAACAATATGGGTTTTTTCAAGGCAAAAGATGAGTTCCCTGATAAAGATGAGTTCCTTATTAAATTAACCATCAACCAGGTTTGGCTGTGAAGCATTTCACAAAATGCCATGGCTACTTTGAGACAATTCCCGAAGAGGCACCTGATTTGCTATATTTGAATGATTTCGGCAGAAAATTTAAATTAACCGGTATAGATGTTTCATTTCCAGCATAACGAATTCTTATTTATCCTGGCTGTCATTCCACTGGCCGTTATGCTTTTTGTGCTGGTGCTGAGGTGGAAGAAAAAAACGGTTAAAAAAATTGGCGATGAAAAACTGGTAACAGAACTGATTAGTTCTTATTCACCGGCGCTGTTCCTCGTAAAATTTCTTTTGGTGCTGTTTGCACTTGCGGCTGTTATACTTGGTGCGGCCAATTTGCAGAAACCAGGAGCAATGGACCCCGTTCAACGCAAAGGGGTGGATGTGGTAATTGCCCTGGATGTCAGCAAAAGTATGCTTGCGCAGGATAGTAAACCAAACAGGCTGGAAGTTTCCAGGCAATTGATTTACCGTCTTATAGATGAATTGCAGAATGACAGGGTTGGGCTGGTCCTGTTCGCCGGAAGGGCTTATATGCAAATGCCCCTTACCTCTGATCATGCAGCTGCAAAGATGTATGTTCAGAATGCAGGCCCCGATGTTGTTCCTACCCAGGGCACGGTGATCGCTGAAGCATTAAGAATCAGCAATACGGCATTCAATAGCAAAGAAAGGAAGTATAAATCGATCGTTCTTATTACTGACGGCGAGGATCATGACCCTGAAGCATTAAAACTTGCCCTTGAAATGGCAAATAATGGGGTAATGATTAACACGGTGGGTATTGGCTCCCCGGAAGGCGCCCCGATCATAGACCCCATGAGTAATGAATATAAAAAGGATAACACAGGTCAGACAATCATTTCGAAACTAAATGAAGCAGAGCTGCAACAACTCGCCCAGTCTACCTCAGGTATTTATGTTCGGCTGCATGAGACCGGCCCCGCTGTTCAGGCGATAATGAAGCAGCTCCGCTCGATCGAGCAGACTACCCTTGAAGACAGCGCATTCAAAGATTACCGCCACTATTTTCAGTGGTTCCTGGCTGCCGCATTTGTGTTGCTGAGTCTCGAATTCTTTTTACCTGAACGTAAATGGAAAACGGCATGAAACATATATTATTTAAATATGCTTTACTGATGCTGATGTTTTTGCCGGCGGTGATTTACGCACAAACGGACAATAAATCAGTTATAAAAGCCAACAAGCTCTATAAAGAGGGTAAGTTTGATGAGGCTATTGCGGAATACCGAAAAGCCGCCGGAACCAATCCCGGGGATGGTGTTGTTCAATATAATCTTGCCAATGCCATCTTCAAAAAAGAAAGTTTCGACGAAGCCCTGGCTACTTATGACAAATCCATTGAACTGAATAAAGACAATATATTCCGCGAAAAAAACATCTATAACAAGGGGGTTTCCTACACCAGGCAAAAAAAGTTGCCCGAAAGCATCGCAGAATATAAAACCGCTTTAAAAATTGATCCCAACGACGAGGATGCGAGGCACAACCTGCAAAAAGCATTACATGAGCAGAGGCAGCAGAACCAATCAAAAGATAATAAACCCGATCCCGAAAAAAAGCAACAACAGCAACAAAAAAAACAACAACCAAAAGACCAGAGCAAATTTAACAGAAAACAGGTTGAACAGCTGATGAAGGCTTTAAGGCAAAAAGAGCAGGATATTCAGCAGAAAATGCAACAAAACCGCACCAGGGCTACTACCCAGCCTGACAAAGACTGGTAGAGCCGTGACCATTTTTAAGCCAATGCTGGTAGACTCGCGACCGCCTTTTCCCCCAATCTTTAGTAACTTTGCCGTTCCTGAAAAACAAGGATCAATACCGGATTAATCCCCGATTTTGTAGCGGAATACAATTATATGCGCCTTAAAACACTTGAAGTTAAGATTGGAGATTTATTGTTGGGAAACGGAAATCCCATCAGGGTTCAGACCATGACCACAACCGATACCATGGACACTATTGCCACTGTTGAGCAAAGTATCCGTTGTATCGAAGCGGGTGCTGAACTCATCAGGGTTACTGCACCCAGTAAATATGAAGCTGAGAACCTTCTCAATATCAAAAACGAACTAAGGCGCCGGGGTTATAATACACCATTGATAGCAGATATCCATTTTACTCCGAATGCGGCTGAAATCGCGGCAAGAATTGTAGAAAAAGTAAGAGTGAATCCGGGTAATTATGTAGATAAAAAGAAATTTGAGTTCATCGATTATACTGACCTCGAATATGGAGAGGAAATAGAACGTATCCGCGAAAGATTCACGCCACTTGTTAAAATCTGCAAAGAATACGGTACTGCAATGCGTATAGGAACCAACCATGGTTCATTAAGCGACAGGATCATGAGCCGTTATGGAGATACTCCCATGGGAATGGTGGAAAGTGCGATGGAATTTCTGCGGATAGCAAGGAATGAGAGCTATCATAACATTGTGCTCAGCATGAAGAGTAGTAATCCCCAGGTCATGGTCCAGGCTTACAGGCTGCTTGTGAAACAAATGGAACTCGAATTCAATGAATGTTATCCGCTGCATCTTGGGGTAACTGAGGCTGGGGACGGAGAAGATGGCCGTATCAAATCTGCAGTAGGTATCGGTACCTTGCTTGAAGAAGGGATTGGTGATACTATTCGCGTTTCCCTCACGGAAGATCCTGAACTTGAAATACCGGTTTGCAAAAATATTGTCAAAAGATATGAGACGGCTCATCACCAGGCTGAGGCAAATGAAAGTATCGCCATTCCGCCGGTTGATGTTCTTCCGTATGACCAGTACAACTATATCCGTCGTAAAACTTATGAGGTCGGCAATATAGGCACAGGTCATGTACCTGTTGTTATTGCAGACCTCAGCAAACTTGAGACAATCACGCCCGCTGATCTATTGAATATCGGTTATAGGTATGACTCCGTAACAGACAAATGGCATATCTCTGATGCGGCTGCCGATTATATATTTACAGGACAGCCAGAACTTGCATTCGCATTGCCAGGCACATTGAAAGTGATAACCTGGCCGAATCACTGGCTGACAGCTTCAGACAAAACAAAATATTTTCCGATTTATGCCGGCAGCGGTTTTGTTTCAGCAGAAGTTAAAAGTGACAAACAAAATTTCGTGATGATAGATTGCTTTAGTAAAACCGGTTATGCTGAAGAGTTTGAGTGGCTGGATGTTATTGCGAATGATCCCACTGTTGTAATTTGTCTCAGCAGCCAAAACCAGGAAGCTATGCCAGCTGTAAGACGAATGTTTGTTGAACTCCTGGACAGGAAAATTGCTAACCCCGTTGTTATCATTGTAGACAGTTTCCGTAATACTATTGGCGAACACCTTATACATTATTCCACTGAAGCAGGTGCTTTGTTTCTCGATGGCTTCGGAGATGGGATCTGTCTTGGAATGACCGGTGAAAGTTATTCGGATGATAACCTGAAAAAGACTTTGTTTGAAGATGAGGGTCGCATCTATCGCAGTAACCAGACAATTGAACAGTTTCTGAATAATACGGCTTTTTCAATTCTGCAGGCTACAAGAACAAGAATATCAAGAACGGAATATATAAGCTGTCCTTCCTGTGGACGTACGTTGTTCGATCTTCAGGAAACCACAGCAAAAATCAGGGCAGTTACCAATCACCTGAAAGGTTTAAAAATTGCGGTCATGGGCTGCATCGTGAACGGACCCGGCGAAATGGCTGATGCAGATTTCGGATATGTGGGCAGCGGGCCTGGTAAGATCACGTTGTACAAAGGAAAGGAAGTGGTGAAACGTTCTGTAAACAGCGACATTGCTGTTGAAGAGTTGGTAAAACTTTTGAAAGAACATGGAGCCTGGATAGAACCAGGCGCAAATTGATCTTCATTTATTCTTATTGACTTTATAATAGACAAACATGAACCGCATTGACCGTTTACATGCTATTCTTACACATCTTCAATCTAAAAAGAAGGTCACCGCTCAGGATATTGCGGACAGGTTCAACATAAGTCTCCGTACTGTTTACCGTGATGTAAAAGCCCTCGAAGAATCCGGTGTGCCCGTTATTGGTGAGGCAGGTATTGGTTATTCGGTAATGGAAGGATACAGGTTACCACCGGTTATGTTCACGCGCGAAGAGGCAAGTGCACTGATCATGGGGGCAAAACTCACCGAGCAATTTACAGATCTCTCCATACGTAAACATTTTGACGGAGCACTCTTTAAGATCAAGGCCGTATTACGTGGTTCAGACAAAGACTATGTGGACCAACTGACTTCTCACATACATATCAATGAGCGGAAATTGGCTCTGGGAGAAGAATTCGGACAACAACATCTTTCGAATATTCAACACGCTATTGTCAATAAAAGATGTGTGAAAATCTCTTATCTCTCTACCTATAAAGATGAACTTACTACAAGACTTATTCAGCCAATTGGTTTGTACTATTATGGTAATAGCTGGCACCTGATCGCCTGGTGTGCATTACGTAAAGACTATCGCGATTTTAGGGTTGATAAGATCAGTGCGCTAACTATTACGGAGGAATGTTTTGACGGAAGCTTACATCCATCTCTTAAAGAGTACATTGACCAGATTCAAAGCCAGGCTCAATTGCATGAAGCCATCGTGATCTTTGATAAAGATGTGGCCAAGCAGATAAAAAGTTACAAATATTATTTTGGTTTTGTTTCCGAAGAGGAAACCGATGATAAGATAAAGATGAGATTTCTTACAGCCTGCCTGGAAAGTTTTGGCCGCTGGCTGATCTCTTATACAAATGCCGTTTCCATTGTATCACCAGACTCATTACACGAAAAAATGGTCAGGTATACCGATGAACTGAGAGACCACTACAGTGAAGAGGCCTTGCTATTGTAGTAGTTTCTTGTGCAATTCCGCATTTGCATTTGTATATTTATGATTTCAGACTACCCTGGTATAATACCCATAAATCTTTCAGAATAAATATTTATCATCCTGCTACTGACATACTGTTGTCAGTGGAGCAGTGTTTCTTTGTTCAAAAGATAAATTATGCAAGTACGAACTTATCCCGCAATGAATGTTTTGTATTGTACTTTTCAAACAAGCCTGCTATCTCTTCACGATAAGATCGGCACAGTGGCCAGGGATCTGTATTCAGAGGCAGCCAGGCAACATTTGTTAGTCACAGGCCCGGTATATTGGTTTTATTATGGCGCCGATGGTGTGCCTGAAACCATTTTTAAACTCGAGATAGCGATTCCTGTGTCGGGTATCCCTGAAACAAACAGCAAGTTTCTTTTTAAAGAGTTGGATTCTTTTAAATGTTTGTCAGTTTTACATGAAGGAGCCTGGAGCGATCTCAAACAGACTTATGGAAAGCTGATGGAGAAAGTGGGCATTGACAAACTGGCTATGAATGATATCTGCAGGGAGGCTTATATAAATGTGGATTTCTCCAGGGATGAATGTAATCTTACCGAAGTGCAGATCGGATTGGCCTGAGTTCGTATTATAACAAATATCTATACATAATTCAGTATTTCTACTCATGATTTAGATTCTTCCATCCCATAATTTTAACATCGTTTGATTTTTCACCTTTAAAATTACTGTCATGGACTCAAATCCTTCTCTGGAAAGAATTAATCATTTTATCGATCGTGAGGAAGCCCGTAAATTAATCACTGCTTACCGTGAAATGCAACCAAAATTGCTTAATCCACAGTTTGAGCGATTGCAAAAAGAATTCGGTGTTTTACCAACTTCGGAAGCTTTTAATGAGAAAAGTATTCTTGCAATTCTCGCGCAGGATGGTTGTGTGGGTATCAGGATTCATTATGGACTCAAACAACAGGACGTCAAAGGCGAAACTATTCCTTTGATTGTAGCTGTTTTGGTTGGCGTAGCCAGTGATGGCAGCAACATGTGGGCAAGATCTGCTGTAACAGAAGCTTCTCGGGTTGCATTGAAAATGGCAGTAACTTCAAGGGGATCAGAAGAAGACGGGGTAATTGTTGAAGACAGCCAACGTTGCCCGCCATTCGGAGATTCTAGTCCTTTGCCATAATACTGATGAGATAATACCGGTGCCAGCCTATGTTCCAGGAAATTCTATCGATTTTTTCTACCTATAGCATTCTCATTGCAGCGGTATTGGGGGTAATAAGATTTCGTGTTATACAAAATTCTTATTACCCCCTTATTTATATCTGCTGGGTTGCTTTAATAACTGAGATTGTAGCTTCTTTTGTTCAAAAAAGTTCGGGCACACTGTGGCCTTCCAATGTTTATGTATTGTTTGAAGGATTGTTGTTTACCTGGCAATTCAGAAAATGGGGTTCATTTCAGCGAAGGGAATGGCTGTTTTATCTAATACAGGTTGCAATCACAGTCTTGTGGGTCATTGATAATTTTTTCATTCATAAAAATATACATGAATTAAGTTCCATTTACCGGATCAGCTATTCAGTTTTGCTTGTTATACTGGCCATCGACCAGATTAACAAGCTGATAGTGCATGAAAGAAGAAGCTTTATTACCAACGCCAAATTCATGCTTTGTATTGGCGTTATTTTCTTCTTTTCGTATAAGTTTACATTGGAAACCTTCTATTTGTATGCCCTTGAAAAGAGTCAGAATTTCGAGTTTGTTATCAGTATTTTTGCACTCCAGAAGTATGTAAATCTATTTGCTAATCTTCTATATGCCTACATCATTCTATGGATACCAAGGAAGAAGATTTTTTTACAGCCATTGAGATAGTAGCAGGTTTACTTGCTATTGTTATCTCATATTTCCTGGTTACTATCATCAGGCATCAGCGAAGAAATCTTCATCTTCATAAGGCAAAGATCCTGGCCGAAATAACCACACTCGAAAACGAACGCCGAAGAATTGCTTCAGATCTCCATGACGAACTCGGTCCACTGCTTTCAGCCGTCAAACTCCAGATCACCAATCTCGATTCACAGGATCCACACGATATGGCGCTCATTAACAAGTCGAGCGGACATATTGATGATATCATCCAGAAGTTGCGGGAAATTTCCAACAACCTGATGCCAAATACCCTCTTGCGCAAGGGTCTCAAAGTAGCAATAGAAGATTCAATCTCCAGGATCAAAGATGTTCATCCGTTGCATATTACACTTGAATACCCTGATAGTGTTGTCCTTAGCCAGGATAAGGAAATCAACATGTACCGCATCATACAGGAGATCATTCATAATACCCTTAAACATGCCCAGGCCCAAAATCTACGTCTTATATTTTCCCGGGAAAAGAACCTTGTAGTATTAAGAACAGATGACGATGGTATAGGCTTTAACTATGAACAAAAAACCAAGCTTGCCGGCGGACTTGGCTTACTGAATTTACAAAGCCGCACCGAAGTAATGGGCGGTGAATTTTCTTATTCATCAGAAAAAGGAGGGGGTACCCGCTATCTTTTTGAAGTTCCGGCCTGATTAAAAACCTTGCATTCAAAAATGCATCCTGATGCATAATCCGACATGAAAAAAATCATGATCAAAAACTGATCTATATTTGTATCAGTTCACGAACAACCGACATGACAAAAACCTTAGGTAACATCAAAATTGTAATTGCTGATGATCATGAAATCTTCCGTGATGGATTTAAACTTATGATCAGCAGGCAGGATGATATTCAGTTATTAGGTGAAGCAGGTGATGGCAAGGAATTGATAGACCTGGTTCAGACCCTGAAACCGGATGTTGTAATAACTGATATAAAGATGCCAAGAATGGATGGCATTGAGGCGACTAAAATATTACTTGAGCAAATGCCGGATGTCGGCGTGATCGGTCTCTCAATGTTCGACGAAGAAGATTTGATTATTGATATGCTTGAGGCCGGGGCTAGAGGTTATCTCCTGAAAAATGCAGACAAACATGAAGTGGCAGAAGCAATCAGAACAGTTTACCAGGAAGAACCGTACTACTGTAAACATACATCGGCAAGACTTGCACAGATGATCGCAAAAAGCAAATTCAATCCTTATAAAAAAACAAAAAAGATTGAGTTTAGTGAAAGAGAACTTGAAATTGTGCGCCTCATCTGCCAGGAATTAACAAACAAAGAAATAGCTGACAAATTATTCCTGAGTATCCGCACGGTAGAAGGATATCGACTTAAGATTCAGGAAAAGATGAACGTCAAAAACTCTATTGGTCTGGTGATTTATGCAATCCGTAATAATCTTTATAAGCCGGTCTGATTTTATAAACCGGTCTGATTTTAAAATCCGGTTTATGATCACCTGTTAATAATAGCTGCACCGTTATCCAGTTGGGTAATATAAATTTCCGGTTTTTTCGCATACTCACGTTCATAGGCGGTAGTCATAGACTCGTTAAATTCATCCAGGAGAGATACAGGAACTATGTTAATTGTACAACCACCAAAACCTCCACCCATCATTCGTGCACCGGCTATGCCTTTAAATCCGGCCGCTTTTCCCTCCAGGAAATCAAGTTCCGGGCAACTGACTTCATACCACTTACTCAGTCCTTCATGTGATTGAAACATAAGCTTACCAAATCCTGTAAGATCGTTTTTATTTAAAAGTTCACATCCGCTCAACAGTCGTTGATTCTCATTAAGAATATAAGAACATCTCCGGTAGACAACCTCGCTCAACTTTTCTTTGTTTGCTTCGAGTTCAGCAATAGTGACATCACGTAAAGAATGAATATTTTTATCAAGTATTCCCTGCAGGATCCTTACACCTTCCTCGCATTGTTGTCTCCGGGTATTGTATTCAGTAGAAGCCAGGCTATGACTAACCATGCTGTTGACGAGCACAATTTTATAATCTGGAAAATCAAATGGGATATATTCAAATTCAAGGTTACTGCAATCCAGTTTCATAACATTACCGGCTTTGCCATGCATGCTTGCAAACTGGTCCATGATACCGCATTGCAGTTCGGCAAAATGATTTTCAGTTTTTTGCCCTATCAGTGCGATCTGCATTTTTGAAAAACCGTTTTCAAAAATCTCGTTGATGGCGGTGCCAAATGCTGAACATAATGCCGCCGATGAACTCATTCCAGCGCCAACCGGGATGTCTCCGTCGATCACTACATCCATTCCCCGAATCTTTGCTCCGGCCTGCAACATATAAAAACTTACCCCCAGCAGGTAGGTTGGCCATCCTTTAACCGGGCTTATATCATCTAAAGAAAAGGAGAATGAATTATCGAACTGTTTTGCATAAATATTGACCGTTTTCGTATTGTTTTCAGCAATACCCATGTAAATCTTCTTATCAACCGCACCAGGCAGAACAAAACCCTGGTTATAATCTGTGTGTTCACCAATGAGATTCACACGCCCGGGAGCCGCTACAATAATTGGCTGCTTCCCATACTTTTCGCGGAACAACAACTCTATACTCTTTACCATTTCAACCGTTAAATGAGATTTATGAATTTTCTAAATTTGGCCGCATAAAAATATTCATTTTCAATAACTTGCTATCATGAATTTTACAGTTGAAAGGGTTGTTGAGAATGGTTTTTCCTTAATCAGGTTAAAAGATCATAAAACGGAAACCTATGTGACCATAATGCCCGGAGCGGGTGGGCTAATCCATGAATTTGTTATCAGCGTGCAGGATACCAGGCTGAACATCATTGATAATTATAAAGACGAAACAGAGTTAAATGGATTTCTCGCACTTTCTTACAAGAGTTGTAAATTATCACCATTCGCCTGCAGGATAGCTGAAGGTAAATGGTCATTCGAAGGCAAAAACTACGAGTTTAAAACCAAATTCAAGGATGGATCAGCTATTCATGGACTGCTTTACAATAAAGCCTTTAATGTATCGGATGAATTTTCGGACGATAATATGGCTTCCATCACATTAAGATATCATTATAAAAAAGAAGATGAGGGTTATCCATTCGACTATATCTGCGAAACCAGGTATATGCTTCAACCGGGAAATGTATTACAACTGGAAACCACAATAACTAATCTCGATGATTCAACGATTCCCGTTACGGATGGCTGGCACCCGTATTTTAACCTCGGTGGTAAGGTAGATGACTATATTTTACAGTTCGGTTCGGCCGCCATGCTCGAATTTGATGATCGGCTGGTACCAACAGGCGAAGTGTTGGAAGAACCCTCTTTCCAGGTGCCGCACCGGCTTGGAGACAGGGAAATTGATAATTGTTATGTCCTGAATACAGAACCCGGCCTTCCCTGTTGCGCTATATATAATCCATTAAATAAGCTTACCGTATCATTTTTTGCATCGGATGCATATCCATTTCTACAGGTATTTACCCCGAAACATCGCGACAGCATTGCAATTGAAAATCTCAGCGGAGCTCCCGATAACTTCAACAATGGCCTCGGTCTGATCCTGCTCGAACCAAGGCGTTCTAAAACATTTAATACCTGGTACCGGGCAGAAGTATCAGAATGACGACCTGATAAATCGGAAAGGAGACCTGGTAAATCAGAATGACGACCTGGTATAATTGATTGCTTTTAATATTGAGATAAAGAAACCAAGCTGACTCCGGATTGTTAAATCAATTGACTATGGCGCAAATGAATACCGTATTCGCTCTTTTGGATTAATTTAGACCCAAATATTGATTTTATATGAAGAATTTGAAATTGATCCTGGTAACCTTGCTCTCCGTACTTTTTGTGAGCTGTTACGAAGTGAACGAGGAAATTGTGATAAATGAAAATGGATCCGGATCCTTTGTTACAAAAATGGATATGAGCCAGCTCCTCGAAATGCTCCAGACTATGGGTGGTGAAGAAGAACTGGCAAAAGAAGGGCTGGACAGACCAATCGACACAACCATCATGATGAAGTCGCTGATGGATTCAGCCAAAGATATGACTGCCGATCAGAAAGCGCTCCTGAAAAATGGCAAACTGCATCTCCAGATGGACATGAAAGAAAAGGTCATGAAGTTGAATGTTGATCTTCCATATACAGGTTATGATAATTTGCAGAAGCTGATGTCTGGAATGGGCAACAGTGGTACAGGTATCGGTGAAGCATTCAAAGCAATATTTGACAAAGGTGGCGATAGCAGTGCTGCCGATATGCCCGCTCAACCAAAGAGCAACCAGATGGATCAGCTTAACGGCATTTTTGACGTTGTTGTAAAAAATGGACTGATAAGCCGTAAAGCAAACCAGGAAAAATTTAAAAAACTGATGGAGAACCCGGAAATGGAACAAATGAAACAGCTTTCATCATCCGGTATGGAAATTTTATATACGACCACGATAAAGTTTCCAAGACCGGTGAAAAAAACAGATAATCCATTGATCAAATTATCTGAAGACAAAAAGACTGTTACCATGAAATATAATTTGTTAGAGATGATCGAAACGCCGGAGAAATTTTCATACACAATTGAATATTAAGAAAGGGAATTAAGTAAAACATGCAGACAGATTTTTTAATCATTGGTTCAGGTATCGCGGGTCTCACTTATGCCATGAAAATGGCTACGCAGTTTCCAGACAAAAAAGTGACGGTCATAACAAAGGCACAGGTCGATGAAACGAACACGAAATATGCCCAGGGAGGAATAGCTGGAGTGACTGACTTTACCAATGATAGTTTTTCCAAACATATTGAAGATACATTGATAGCCGGCGACGGTCTTTGCAATGAAAAGGTTGTAGAGATAGTTGTAAAGGAAGGCGTTGACAGGATACAGGAACTAATCTCGCTCGGTACAAGGTTCGACAAAGAGGCGGATGGGGATTATAAGCTTGGAAAAGAAGGTGGACACAGTGAGTTCCGGATCCTGCATCATAAAGATGTAACGGGTAAGGAAATGGAACGTGCATTGGTCGATGCGGTTGAGAAATACCCGAACATCGAAATCGTTAAACATTGTTTTGTTGTTGATCTCATAACCCAGCACCATCTCGGTTATCTGGTCACAAAATCTACTCCGGATATTGTGTGTTATGGCGTTTATGCACTGAACACAGAAACAAATGCTATTGAAACCATTCTTGCACGTATAACAATGATCGCAACCGGGGGCAATGGCCAGGTTTACAGGTCTACTACTAATCCTCTCATCGCCACGGGCGACGGCGTTGCGATGGTGTATCGTGCAAAGGGAAGGATTGAGAATATGGAATTTATCCAGTTTCACCCTACAGCTCTTTATGAACCGGGTGTACGTGGGCAATCATTTCTTATCACTGAAGCTGTAAGGGGTGATGGTGGTATTCTTCGTAATGTGAAAGGGCAGGCCTTTATGGAAAGATATGACCCGCGTAAAGATCTGGCTCCGCGCGATATCGTCGCCAGGGCCATTGATAGCGAAATGAAGATCAGCGGAACAGAACATGTATACCTTGACGTGCGGCATATACCAGTTGAAAAATTTATTGAACACTTTCCCAATATTTATGACAAGTGCAAATCAATCGGCATCGATATTTCACAACATCTGATCCCGGTAGCACCGGCGGCACACTATAGTTGCGGAGGTATTAAGACAGATGAGTGGGGAAGAACATCTATCAGTAACTTATATGCTGCAGGTGAATGTGCCAGTACAGGCCTCCATGGAGCTAACCGGCTTGCAAGCAACTCTTTGCTGGAAGCCATGGTGTTTGCACACCGGGCTTATATGGATTCTGTACAAAATCCAATTCCGGAAATTGAAGTAACCAGGCAAATCCCCGATTGGAATGCTTCCGGAACAACCGAACCAAAGGAGATGATCCTGATAACCCAAAGTTTAAAAGAGGTACAGCAGACGATGAGTGATTATGTCGGGATCGTAAGAACGGATACCAGGCTGGGCAGGGCCATGAAAAGGCTGGATCTTTTATGGGACGAAACTCAACACCTTTATGAAAGAACAACACTGTCTCCGCAATTATGTGAATTAAGGAATATGATTACTGTCAGTTACCTGATTGTTAAGGGTGCTAACTTTCGTCATGAAAGTCGTGGCCTGCATTACAACACAGATTATGAGTTCAAGAATGATATACCACAGAACATTGTGTTATAGCTGAAGAAAATTAATCAATAATATGCGCGCCATTATTTTTTGTGCTGGTCTTGGAACCAGGTTTAAACCCTGGACCGACAAACATCCGAAGGCCCTGGCCATCATCAATGGTAAATCTCTTCTTCAAAGAAACGTTGAATATCTTCAAAAATATGGTATCAAAGATATCATCGTAAATGTCCATCATTTTGCGGAGCAGATTGAAGAAGCAATTGCAAATGCCAATGGATGGGGATCTGAAGTCCGGATCAGTGATGAAAGAAACGAGGTGCTCGAAACCGGGGGAGGTTTGCTCAAGGCTGCGCATCTCATGGGACAGGAAGATTTTGTTGCACTGAATGTTGACATCCTTACAGATCTGGATCTTGGGGTGATGATAGATGCACATAAAACCGGGCACGCAATTGCAACACTGGCAGTTTCAAAGCGCAAAACAAGCAGGTACTTTCTTTTTAATGAAATGAATTTGTTAAGCGGCTGGAGAAACGTAACTACCGGGGAAGAAAAAATCAGCAGGGATACACGAAACCTGGTTGAAAAAGCATTTAGCGGCGTTCATATCATCAGCCCGCGTTTGTTCGGGATGATATCTCAAAGAGGTAAGTTCTCGATTGTTGATGTTTATCTTGAAATCTCTGTCTCTAACCCTATTATTGGTTTTGATCATACCGGGAGCAAACTCATCGACGTCGGAAAACCTGAAGCTGTTCAGACTGCTGAGGCAATGTTTGGATGAAGCCGGCATCATTTTCCCATCCACTTTTTAAAATCACTGACTTTCTCACGGCTAACTATTGCTTCTTTATCCACTTCGGGTTTTAAATTAAGCAGAAGCCGGTTTCCAAAATAATCATGTATCTGATCAACACTGTCAACTGCTATATAAAATGACCTGCTGATACGAAAATATCTTTCGGGGCTAAGCATCTCTTCGAGCTCATCCATAGTATAATCAACAACATATTTTTTGTTGTCGTAAGTCTTAAAAAAATTCAAGCGGCCATCGCTGAAAAAAAATGCGATTTCCTCAACTTCGATAGATACCAGCTTCTGTGCATTTTTAACCAGGAATCTTTTTCTATACTCTTTAGGCTGTAGTTTATTGCGCAGCTCATTGATGAGGCTTTCCACATTCATATCCTTTCCTGCTGGCTCAGCATTGTACATCTTTTTCATTTGATGAAACTTTTTAAGTGCTGCCTCGAGATCTTCTTTCTGAACCGGTTTTAACAAATAATCAATGCTGTTAACCTTAAAAGCCTTCAAGGCATATTCATCATAGGAAGTGGTAAAAATTACAGCACTTTTCAACTGAACCCTGCTGAAGATTTCGAAACTCTGACCATCAGAAAGTTCTATATCCATCAGTATCAGATCAGGTGACGGGTTTTCCTCCAGCCATTCAACCGTTGATTTAATACTATCTGTTATTGCCACTACACTGGCTTCAGGATCTACTGCGGCCAGTGTTTTCTGTAATTTCTTTACTGCAAGTTCTTCGTCTTCTACTATTAAAATGTTCATAACTCAATTTTCGGTTTTGAGGGTCCGGTATTTATGGGATTGGTCTTGTTCTTTGCGATTGATAGTTTCTTTTCAGCATTTACATTCCATATCAATGGAAGTATTACAGTAAAATTTCTTGAATCTTCCATCACCTGGAAGCCCGGCTGATTTAGCAACTCAAATTTATGCCTGATATTTTCAAGTCCAACTTTATTTGAAGGAGCCTTTATTCCTTTGATCTGTGAGTTATTGTTAACCGCCAGTTTGTTACCTACCATGGCAAAAATATCTATCACCAATGGCTGCTGCCTGGAAACCACGTTGTGTTTTACTGCGTTCTCCACAAGTAATTGCAGACTTAACGAAGGGATCAGGTATGGATCATATCTTTTGTCCACTTCAAGCTGTAGTTCGATAGCATCTCCATGTCTCGTTTTCAGCAGGCGGTAGTATGATTCAATAAACCGGAGTTCGTTCTGAACTGTACTTAATCCATCCTCATTGTTTCGTAAAAGATACCTGTACACTTTGCTCAACTCATCCAGGAACTTTTCTGCTCTTCGCGGGTCTTCACTTATAAGAGATGATAATGTATTAAAACAATTAAAAAGGAAATGCGGATTTACCTGGTTCTTTAGCGCATCAAACTCATGTTGGATGGCAAGCTGCTGAAATTGTTCTTTCTCAGAAAGGCTTTCCTTCCATTTTCTCAAAAAATATTCAGCTTCCCAGGTTGTAGTTGCGATAAGAGTTAAACAAATAGACATCCATATAACACTTTTCATAGTTCCTGGTACATAGGTAAAACCAAGGAAATGATTGTAATCATATGCTTTAAATAATACCCAGAAAGTAGTTACGGACATTATTATATGGGTAATAGTCAACAGGCTAAGCCTTAGTAGGGTTTGATTCAACCTTGGTAATCTGACCCGGTACCAATGCATGACCAGGATATGAAAATACCAGAAGAAAAACAGGTCGATAAAAGTCACCGGGAAAGAATAAGCTAAGATCAGTCCATCACTATAAACCCTGTCGCCAAATAACATGATGTTGAAAAGCAGCGTAAGAACCGGTGCCAGCAACAGGAATGTAATGAATTCTATTTTTGTTGGCTTCCAGGGATTCATACAATTGATTTTTCAGATTGACGAATCAGTGGTAACTCAATAATATTATAATCTGCAGTCTTTGTCACAATGATGTTTTGCTGGCATAAAAGCCTGAACTTATTTGCGACATTTTCCAGGGCCGACTGGTCAGCCACTTCATCTACTACCTTTTTCTCAATATTGTTTTTTACACTCAGCCAGCCATTATTTAATGACTTGATTTCGATGCGAAGTGGTCGGTCTTTGTTAACAGTATTCTGGTTATAAGCAGCTTCAACCAACATCTGGAGAGTTAGTGGAGGAAGGGTCAAGGCGAGATCAGATTCATTTACTTCAAAGTGGATCTCTATACCATCACTGTATCTTGACTTCAACAGGAAAAAATATGATTTTACAAACTGCAGTTCAGTGTCAAGGGTCACCAGCTGATCATCTGTATTCCTAAGCAGGTAACGATAAACTTTGCTCATCTCATCAAGAAATTTTTCGGCCTTTTCCTGGTCTTCGCTGATAAGACTCGACAATGAGTTTAGGCTATTGAAGAGGAAATGCGGGTTAACCTGGCTTTTTAATCCAAGCAACTGACTCTGCATGTATTCTTTTTTCAGCTGTTCGGTTTCGATCATGGTAGCTTTCCAGTTTCGGAACCCGGCTTCACCTTCGAGCACTAAAGTAACAAACACGTTTAGGATTATACCAATGAACAGTGACCAGCGATAACGTTTTTCGTCATAGTCGTATCCGAGAAAACCCGTGCTGTCATAAACCCAATGAATCAAGGTTAAAGAGAGAGTGGTCACAATTACATAAAGACAAATCGTGGTAAACATTCTTTTGTAGGGATATTTGTCGCTTGCGAAATGGGTTTTTGTTAGCGCTGATATATTGTTCAATAGGTACCAAAGAAAAGTACCGAAGACAAATCCCAGAAATCCCGATACAAGAAAGACTGAAATGGAAGAGAAAAACCTGAAACCGAATAAAGAAATGTTTAGCAACAGGGCGATTAAAGGTATAACCGCCCAGAAAAGATGAGGTTCGTTACCTGCAAATTTTGGCAGCCTTTTCAGCAATGTGCTATAATTTACTATCGGAGTCATTAATGCGACAAATTACCGCCTTTTTAGACACTTAAAAAGGCGGGAACAAGCGTAATGACCGTTTTTTTGAATGAATTGACAATTCAGGAACATGAACTGTCGGGCACCTACGGAACATGTTCAATTTTGTGACAAGTTGGATGAGAAACGGCCCTGATAGCCAACGAAATGCAATTGATTCGTAGATTATGCCAATTTATACGTATGGAATGAAATCACCCATAGATCCTGTCAATCGCGTCACGGAATTTTTCCATAACTACTTTGCGTTTGATGCTCATCTTCGGGGTCATCTCGCCACTCTCAACGCTCCATTCATTTGGAAGTAATTCAAATTTTTTGATCTGTTCAACATGATTGAAGTATTTATTGAACGATTCAACCAAATCTTTATACATGGCCAGTACCTTCTGATTGTTGATCAATGCCTGGTGCGATGTATCCGTAATTCCATGTTCCCTGGCCCATTCTTTCAGATTGGAGAAAGAAGGTATAAGAAGGGCGCCAACAAATTTTTCCCCGGAGCCAACAACTATTACTTGTTCAATATAACGTGATTCCTTCAACTTATTTTCAATCGGTAGCGGTGCTACATATTTTCCACCACTGGTTTTGAATAGTTCTTTTTTGCGATCGGTAATCTTAAGAAACTTATCGTCGATCATCATACCAATATCACCGGTATAATACCATCCGCCTTTTACGTTTTCGGCGGTGAGTTCTGGTTGTTTATAATACCCTATCATAACATTAGGCCCCTTACAAAGGATTTCCCCATCCTCAGCAATCTTTACTTCAACATTGTCGATCACTGGCCCGACCGTGCCGAATTTCCGGTTATGTACTTCATAACGATTAACGCTTATTACCGGTGAAGTTTCTGTAAGACCATAGCCTTCAAGAATAGGGATTTTGGCAGCGGTAAAAATTCGTATTAGTCTAACCTGGCATGCCGCTCCACCACTTACTATACAGGTGAGATTGTTGCCAAGTGCTTCACGCCACTTGTTAAAAATGAGTTTATTTGCGAGGGCAAGCTGCATCTTATAAACAGCACCCAAAGGTTTATTGATGTCGTACCTGGCAGCAAGACCATGAGCCCAAAAGAAAAGCTTCTTCTTAACGCCTGTGAGTTCTGAACCTTTTGCCATGATTTTATCATACACTTTTTCAAGCAGACGGGGAACAGTTGTAAAGATATCAGGCTTCACTTCTTTCAGATTATCTCCGATTGTATCAAGGTTTTCCGCATAATAGATGGAGGTGCCCGTGAACAGGTAGAAATAACTTATCATTCGCTCAAAGATATGATTGAGCGGAAGGAAGCTGAGTGCGCGCATATTCTTTTTTGGAGGAAGACAGGGGATACAGGCCAGGACATTTGAAACTATGTTCTCATGAGATAACATTACTCCCTTTGGTTTGCCGGTTGTGCCCGAGGTATAAATGATGGTAGCAAGATCTTTGTAATCTATCCTGCTGGCGATTTCCGGAATTGTGGCAATTGTGTCCACACTGCTTTTCTCCATCAGTTCTTTCCAGTATTTCGCATTCACAACATGTTCGAAACTGTAGATTTCTTTGATAGAAGAAACCTTGTCCCTGATGCTGAGAACTTTGTGAAATGTTTCTTCATCATTTACAAAAACAATCTTTGCTGCAGCATCCTGTAAAACAAATTCAAGTTCATTCACATTGATAGTGGGATAAATCGGAACCAATACCGCACCTATCTGTTGAACCGCAAGGTCTGTAATAATCCATTCGGGTCGGTTTTTGGAAATAATAGCGATTTTATCGCGTCCTTCCGGGCTCATGTCACCACAGGTAATTCCTGAATTTAGCAAACCTGCAGACAGCTTGTCTGCAGCATCTTTAACATCCTGGGTACTGTATTTCACCCATTTTCCATTCTCCTTTGCAGCAAGCATATCTGGAATAGGACCATTTTCTAAATGAAACTGAAGGCAATCAAACAATCGTCGGAATTCAGTCATATACGCAAGGTTAATAAATTAAACTGGTGAGCAGGCCTGCTTTGTCGCGACTTAAACTTACGCGACTTAAACTTAATTACAGCAGCCCTTTGAAATTAGTAAATATATGTGAATAGAAATATGAGTTATGAATTATGAATTATGAGATATGTTGTGTGAGCCAGTGCCCATGACTCAGGCGACTGGAATCTGGAAGGAAGCAACCAAAAATTTATCAAATCTGCCGGCAACACGATATATCAGGAACTGAGTAGAAAGGAAGAAAAAAAAATCTAATTGATTTTTTGATAATACTGACCCTTGGGAAGTTTAAAAACCCTGTTTTTCTGAAAGTTGGTGAAATTGTTTACCTCTTCAATATGATTGGCCGCCCATTGCTGGTATTGGGTGGCATTGGCGGCACTGAATACCCATTGATTGTATGCATCGAACATGCCCGCCTTAATCAATTGCTGTTGATGTGCGAAGAGGCGGTAAGGGAATCGTGTTGCATCCTTTTGAAACCAGTCGGCTATAAAGGCTTTGCGAAGTTTATTGAGAGACTCTACCGAAATGCCTCCCGCAACCAGGCCTGCATTTTTCTTCATATTTTCAAGGACCGCATTCGCAAAATCACTACGATGTTGTTGGTTCTTCATGATATCCGGATCAGTAAATAGTTTTTTATAACCGTCGATGAGTTGAGTCTGGATTTCGGTTGTGCGTTGGCTGTAACTTTCAAGATTGATAAAAACCTCACCATATAAAATACCCCATACTTTATCTGCCGAGAAATAGTAAAACTTCGCAGCATTATAATAGTTACCAGGGTAGCTTGGTTCAGATAAAATTCCTCTTTCCCATTGCTTCACCGCATTGGCAAACTCCTGTTTGGTCCAAAGCATCTCACCATATTCATTATAAAGTACGCCGCTGTTTGGGAATCTTCGCAGACCTTCTTTGTACATCTTCTCACATTCTTTTCTTTCCTCGATTGCTTTGAACATCATCCCAAGGATCTGAAAGCTTTGTACATCAGCATCCTTTCTTTTCACAATTGGTTTTGCTAATTCAAGCCCTTTCACAAAATCGCGTTTCATATAATACGCGTAAGCCAGGTCTTTCTGGATTTCCAGGTCATTTGGATTTGATGCGGAGGCCCTGTTAAGGAGCATGATCGCATTGGTATAATCACCCTGGCGAAGGAAAATCTTAGCCTTACCTTCCGGCGAAGTTGAATCTGGTTGCTGGGCGTTAAGGTTGCCGGATATAATTAATAAGAGGCCAGTAACCAGGATGCTATATTTCATACGCGTCAAAGATAAGTGATTGAATGAACAGCCACCCGGTCCAGAAGTTAAAATTGCAATCCGGATTAAGCTGCGATATGAGATGTAACTGACTAAGCACTAATAAGATGAGTGAGTAAACCATCTCTCAGTTTAGGCTCGAACCAGGTACTTTTTGGTGGCATCACCTGGCCACTGTCAGCTATATCGAATAACTGTTGAATGGTTACCGGGTGCAGGCTGAATGCCACTGCCATTTCACCGTTATCAACCCGTTTTACCAGTTCGTTAAGACCGCGTATACCACCCACGAAATCAATTCTTGTGTCTGTACGCTGATCTTTTATACCCAGTAGTGGATCAAGAATGTTTTGGGAAAGAATAGTGACATCCAGGATTCCGATTGGATCTTCATTATAAGTGCCTGGCCTCGCCGTAAGCTGGTACCATGAACCGTCAAGGTACATTCCGAAATCATGCAGGTTAGCAGGGGCTACTGAAGATGATTGTGGAACGATTTCAAATTTCTCTTCCAGCCTGGCGATAAAATCTTCTTTGCTGAAGCCATAAAGATCTTTGACCACCCGGTTATAGTCCATTATATAAAGCTGATTCGATGGAAACAGTGTTGTCAGAAAAAAATCAGCGTTTGTATCAGTCCCTGCTCCCTGCTTACCACCAACAGCAGTGGCTTCTTTTTTATATTCACGCACTTTGGCAGCGGAAGCGGCCCGATGGTGTCCATCAGCAATATAAGTCGATGGAATTTTTTCGGCGAAAAGCGAAGTAATCGCAGAGATCTTTTCATCATTATTAATGATCCAGATAGTATGCGTTATGTCATCTGCAGCTACAAAATTATAAACCGGGTCATGTGTTGATTTCCATCCTTCGATAATTTCATCCAGCTCATCAAGATTACGATATGCGAGGAAAACATTGCCTGTCTGCGCCCCTGAATTCAGGATGTGATTTATCCGGTCCATCTCTTTTTCAGGACGGGTGAATTCATGTTTTTTTATCAGGTTGTTTTCATAGTCGTCTACCGAACTGGTACATACGAGGCCAGTCTGGCTTTTCCCATTCATCACCAGCTGATAAATATAATAACATGATTTGCTTTCACGGAAAAGAATGTCTCTTTGCATAAATGCAGCGAGATTTTCTTTTGCCTTATCATAAACTTCCTGGCTATGGGAATCGACCGATTCAGGTAAATCAATCTCTGATTTTGTTATATGTAGAAATGAATATGAATTACCAGCAGCCTCTTCTTTGGCTTCCCTGGAATTTAAAACATCATAAGGCCTGGAAGCAACCTGTTTTGCGAGTTCCGGTCTTGGTCTGAGTGCTTTGAATGGTGCTATCGTTGTCATTAAAGTTGCTTTGCGGAGTTATCCATGTTTTTGTTCAAATTCCTTCATTAGGTCTGTCAATGCGATTACACTTTCATACTGAAGTGCATTGTACATGGAGATACGGAATCCGCCTGTCGAGCGGTGACCTTTTATTCCATAAAAATTATTTTCCTTGCAGGCCGCCATGAATTTCTTTTCGAGCTCCTGGTCAGGCATCACGAAACAGGCATTCATTTTACTGCGGTCCTCTTTTGCTACATTGGTTTTGAAAATTTTACTGGCATCAAGTGTATCATAAAGCAATGCAGCCTTACGGTTATTCAACTGTTCTACAGCTGAAACCCCACCAATCTTTTTCAGCCACTTCAGCGTAAGCATACAAACGAATACAGCAAACACCGGGGGAGTATTCAGCATTGAACCATTCTCGATATGATTCCGGTAATCCATCATGCTGGGGATTTTTCTATCCACTTGTCCGAGTATGTTCTTGTTTACTACAACGAGATTTACACCGGCAGCACCAATATTTTTCTGGGCACCCGCATATATGATGTCAAAATTGTTGAAATCGATCACGCGGCTGAAAATATCACTGCTCATGTCTGCTACTAACGGCACACCATACTCATAAAAGGGATTCAGATCCTGCCATTGGGTTCCATAAATGGTGTTGTTCGTGGTAATATGCAGGTATTTTGCTGTTTTTGGAACAGTAAACTGCTTGGGCAAATAGCTAAAATTCGCTTCTTTGCTGCTACATACAACTTCAACATGGCCGAACAATTTTGCCTCTTTAATTCCCTTCGTTCCCCATATATCAGTTTCAGTATAAGCTGCTACTTCATTTTCACTGAGCAGGTTGTATGGGATCTGCATAAACTGGGTGGTGGCGCCGCCGTGAAGAAACAACACTTCGTGATCGTTATCCAGCTGCATAAGTTCCCTGACCAGCATCCTGGCATCGTTCATTACATTTTCAAAAAGGGGAGTCCTGTGACCGATCTCAAGAATGGATAAACCGCTGCCGTTGAAATTCAATATGGCGTTGCTGGCTTCCTGGAAAACCTCTGCTGGCAAAACACTCGGGCCAGCATTGAAATTATGCGTTATAAAGTTCACTTGGTATACATATATTGGTGTAAAAGGAATGCAAAAGTATTTAATTCCATTCTTTTAAGGACAATGCAGCTTATTTATTTGCAATTAACTGCTTATCAATTAAAAGAAATTATTATCAGCCACAAATGAATTCAATAGGCTGCAAAAATTCCAAACCGTAGTTTTTGATTCTAATCAGTCGCAGTTTTTGCCTTTCGGGTTGCCGTTTTGCCAGCTAAGGTTCAGTTCTGTGAATTCTTTTAAGGTGGCTTCGTCAGGAGAAGCTGCTGTAAGACCCTTAAGAGATGGTTGGCCGGCATTCGCCCAGGCAGTATACCAAAAGCTGGCTACTGCGTATATGGATAACTTCATCCTACGTTCAATCATGTTGTTCAGCATGGTATTGTACGCCTGCGAATAACCGGATGAGTATTGCCGGATAACAAACCCGTTTCTATCTTCATAAGAAAATTTCTGATCGGCAGGATATTTTGCAGAAAGCATTTTTTCAAATCTCAGGACGGTGTCAGCTGCGGCTGCGCTTTCAATAACCCTGTCCCAGATATAGGCCAGGGGATCATTAATATAGCTTGCATGGCCAATAAAAAAATCCCAGTTTTTTTCCGCGAGCAGTTCAGGAATTCTTGACTCCCAGAAACCGTGAATTCCATGCTGGCCTGTATGCTGGCCATTGTGGTTGCTTGATGCATGCAGTGGAACATGAAGATCAGCAAGGTAATGACCAAGTTCTGCTGAAAGACGCAGAATTTTGGAAGTTTCTTTAGCACGGAATGAGTTAGTTAATCTTGCCATCATTACCTGTATCCACCAGGGTCCGATTCCGTGTTGATTGAGGCTGTCCTCCGAAAATTTGCCAACGGCCTCATTCCATTTTCTTGGCAGATCAGGGTAAGGAGCCTTGCCATAACGATCCATATCGATATAGTGCCTTGGGGCCTCTGCCGTTACTGCATAACGTCGCTTATCCGGGTCCACTGCATGTTCCGTAAGAAAATCTGCATGTTGTTTAAAAAAAATCAACATTTCCGGGGGCAGCAGGAAGATTGCGTGATAATTAATATGCCTGTGCCCAAAAAATCCCCAACACCATGCATTCATGCTTATCAGCAACATGCATGATCCCAACAACCACTTTCTCATCTTTCATTCAGATTTTTTCATGATGAACATGATCCTCTTCAAATTCAGTCACACCACCAGAGATGGCGAACTTCATCGCTTCAGCCGAACTTACGTCTGTGAGCAACCGAACACTTTCTTTTTTTACAAAGTACAACTGACCCGCGAAAGCATATGATTTTGGCACGTAAACGGCCACATATTCTATAAGTCCGAACTGTTCTACTTCCTGTTGTGTTACAAAGCCAATCTGCCAGGTGTCGTTGGCCTGTATGTTAACCAATACCGATTTAGTGAATTTTCTTTTATTCCCCGCAAAAGCTTCAAAAAAATCTTTAACGGTGCTATAGATTACCTTGATGCCAGGTGTTCTTTCAAGTACCTTATCAAAAATCAAAACCAGCCGGCCTATGATAAATGAAGACGATATATAACCCACCACAATAACACTGACCAGAACCAGCACAAACCCGATTCCCGGAATACGAAGTGGATTAAAGTTAGAACCACGAAACAACGCGGGAAACAATTTATTTACCAGGTCAGGCAGAATACTGTCTACAAAAGTGAATAACACAGTAACCGTCCAGACAGTGATGGCAATAGGTGCAAGGATTATTAATCCCTGCAAAAAGTATTGAAACAGGTTTTTCAAAATTAAATTCGCTTTCATCCCTTCATTTTTATTGTTTTTGGGCCGTAGCCATGCAAGCTTCAACTTCTTCTGGCCTCAAAATTACACCGTTCAGATGGCGGACCAAAGTATTATTCGGGAATAAATAAGGGATAAATGGAAAAGGGTGCTACCACTCATATAGATTTTCCACCGTTTATTGAGACAAGTATCAAAACAGAAAAAATATGTATGGAAACTTTGGTTACGAAAAAAGTTTCCATAGTTTTGCCCCCGCAATGAAAGAAAGAATTCGGAAAAAAGCGGATGAGCTCTTTAACAAATATGGGATCCGTTCAGTGACGATGGATGAGATTGCAAGTCAGCTCGGTATGTCAAAAAAGACGATTTACCAGTATTTCTCTGATAAAGATGAACTGGTAGATGCGGTAATAGCGGATGTGATCGAATTTTCGAGTTTGTGTTGTGAAAAGGACCGCCTTGACGCCCCAAACGCCATTGCGGAAATTTTCCTGGCCCTCGACATGGTGAACAAGATATTTAAGAACATGAATCCGGGCATCATGTTTGACCTCGAACGTTATCATCCACGCACTTTCAAAAGATTTCTTGAACACAAGGATAAGTTCCTTTACCAAACCATAAAGCTAAACCTGGAGAGGGGAGTTTCAGAAGGGCTCTACCGTCCCGAAATGCACATTGAGATTGTAGCAAGATTCAGGCTCGAATCAATGATGGTTGTATTTAACCAGGAGGCTTTCCGCGATACAAATTCCAGCCTGGTACAACTACATCGTGAAGTGCTGTTTCAATTTCTCTTCGGCTCAGCTACCTTGAAGGGATACAAACTGATTACAAAATACATTGAAGAAAGAACTAAAAAAGAGACTCATTATGAAGCCTTACCCGCTAACAAAAATAAGTAAGTTATTGACGCTGCTGCTTTTAGCAGCCGTTTCCAGTGAGAAACTATCAGCACAACAGCAACAGGCAGATTCATTGGGACCATTCGCATTATCAGCAAAAGAAAGTGTTGACTATGCAATGAAAAATAATGTCCAGGTAAAAAATGCATTGATAGGTATAAATATCCAGGAGCAGACCAACCGGGAGATTACATCTGCGGCTTATCCGCAGGTAACAGGAAGCGTTGGACTGACAGACTTCCTGAAAATTCCCGTAAACCTGTTGCCGGGTGAACTTGCTGGTCAGCCTGCCGGAACATTTATACCTGTTCAGTTTGGTACAAAATGGAGCGGGAATTATGGAGTAAATGCAACCCAGATGTTATTTGACGGGCAGGTTTTCGTTGGTCTGCAGGCCAGGAAGGCTGCGATGACTTATGCCCGCCAAAACGCTGAGGTTACAAATGAATTAATCAAAGCAAATGTTTATAAGATCTATTATTCGCTGATCGTGTCTAAAAAGCAGATGGAAGTGATTGATGTGAATATTGATCGCGCCAAGAAATTACTGGAAGATACCAGGGCATTGTATAAAAACGGCTTTGCGGAAAATCTTGATATTGATAAGGTTAATGTAAATGTATCAAATCTTCAGACTGAAAAAATCAAGTTACGGAACCAGGTGGAGGCAGGTTATGTTGGTTTGAAATACCTGATGGGCATGCCTGTTAACAGCCAGCTGACGCTCACGGATTCAGTGACTGAGGACCAGATAAAAAAAGATGTGCTTGATGAGAGTAGCTTTAAGTTTGAAGACAGGAAAGAATTCCAGCTTGTTCAGACTGCACAGAAACTAGGCGAATTCAACATCAAGAGATACCGGGCTCAATATATTCCGACTGTATCGTTGACTGGTAATTACACCAGGAATGCCTACCGTACAGATTTTAACTATTTCAAATCAGGTGATGGTTATCCGTGGTTCGCAACGGCTTTTATCGGGGTTAGTATAAACATCCCCATTTTCGATGGTTTTGCCAAAGATGCAAGAATAAAGAAAGCAAGGTATGAGCTGCTTCAAACTAAAAATAATGTAGCAGATACAAAGAATAATATTGTCAATGAAATCGAAACTGCAAAGATTAATATGCGCAGTGCAGTTGTTACAATCGATGAACAACGAAAGAATATGGAGTTGGCAGAAAGGGTTTACAACCAGACTAAAATTAAATATGAGCAGGGCCTTGGCTCAAACCTCGAAATCATTACTGCCGAAAGCGATTTGAAAATTGCACAGAATAATTATTTCTCAGCTATGTATGATGCAGTTATCGCAAAGATTGATTATCTAAAAGCAACCGGTAAATTATAAGTATTAACCTAATCCTGTCAAAGCAAATAAAAATCAGTTATGAATACGATAAATAAAATAGGAGCGCTCGCGGTATCTGTGTCAATGCTTATAGCTTGCGGTGCTTCTGAAAACAAAACTCCGTTAGAAGAAAAAAAGAAACAGTTATCAGCGTTGCAGGCTGAACAAAAAAAGCTGGAGGAGAAAATCGACGCGCTGGAAGAAGACATTGCTAAAGTTGATACCAGTGCTGCAAAAGCTGAAAAAAGTAAGCTGGTCACTACTGCGGTGCTCAATCCCGGCTCATTTTCACATTTCATCGACCTGCAAGGCAATATTGAAGCTCAGAACATCGCTTATGTGACTCCCCGTGGTCCCGGTGGCCAGGTCAGAAACATATATGTCAAACAAGGTCAGTCTGTAAAGAAGGGTCAGCTGCTTGTAAAGCTTGACAATATTGGAATTCAGCAACAGATGGAACAACTGACTGTTCAGATAAATCTTGCGAAAACAATTTATGAAAGAAGAAAAAATCTTTGGGATCAGAAAATAGGAACCGAAGTTGAGTTGCTTCAGGCGAAATCCAACGTTGAAAGCCTGGAAAAGCAAATGGGCTTGCTCAACGAGCAGTCTGATCTTTCTAATGTACACGCTGAAATGAATGGGATTGCAGATTGGGTTACATTGAAAGTCGGCGAATTCTTCAGCCCGCAATCTGCTACTGTCTCGGGCATTCGTGTTGTAAACAACAGCGATCTGAAGGTAACGGTTAACGTTCCTGAGAACTATCTTGACAGAGTTAAAGAAGGAGCCAATATCAGGGTTACTATCCCTGATGTGAATAAAACCATCAATGCAAGAATTACGGTTAAGGGTAAAATCATTGATCCTTCAAGCCGCTCATTTTATGTTGAAGCAAAAATCCCTGCCAACCAGGAATTCCGTGCAAACCAGATAGCTCTTGTTCAGATCCAGGATTATTCAACCAGCAACACAATGACTGTTCCGCTTAATACAATCCAGAATGATGAAAAAGGAAAGTTTGTACTAGTTGCAGTTAAAGAAGGCGACAAGATGTTCGCAAAGAAAAAGCCAGTGCAGATTGGAGAATTGTACCAGGATAAAATCGAGGTCAAATCAGGATTACAACAGGGTGATGTATTGATTACTGAAGGCTTCCAGGGATTGTATGATGGCCAGTTGATAACCACTTCAACTATATAATAGTAAACTTCCTGCATTTAATGTGTGAGAGGTAATTGCGGTTATAGAAAATTCAGAGACAGGATCAGACCAGATATCAGATTAGATAATCAGATGATAACGCTTTCAAAATAATTGTATGAGTGTACTCGAAAATCCTAATGGTCCGCATAAGGAATTTAAGCCGACCACCTGGAGTATAAAGAATAAAACTGCTCTTTACCTGTTCATGTTGATTGTAAGTTTTGGTGGTATCTACCAATTCGTTACTCTTCCAAAAGAGCAGTTCCCCGATCTTGTTATTCCGACAATCTACGTATCTACCATCTATGTTGGTAATTCGCCAAAGGATATGGAGAACCTGGTAACACAGCCTATCGAAAAACAAATCAAGGGTATTACCGGGGTAAAAATTGAAAAAACAACAAGTACTTCGCAACAGGATTATTCTGCAATACAAGTTGAGTTTGATACGGATGTTGATCCGGATATTGCATTACAGAAAGTAAAGGATGCGATCGACAAAGCGAAGCAGGATCTTCCCACCGATCTTACGCAGGAGCCAACGGCGCAATCCGTAAGTTTCAGCGAGCAGCCGGTGATGTATGTGAACCTGAGTGGTGATATTGATCTTATGCGCCTGAAAGCATATGCAGATGACATGCAGGATAGACTGGAAGAATTACCACAACTGAATCGTGTAGATCTTGTTGGCGCACCGGAGAGAGAATTTCAGATCAATGTAGATAATTCGAGAATGCAGGCAAACAATATTACGTTTGATGATATCGCCAATGCCGTTGCCCGGGAAAATCTTGATGTGAGTGGCGGTTTGCTTGATGTTGGTAACATGCGTCGAAACCTCCAGTTAAAGGGGCAGTTCAAAACATCATATGACATTGAACATGTAGTAGTGAGGAATACTTCGGGTTCCCCCATTTATCTGAAAGACATAGCCATTATAAAAGATACCCTGAAGGATAAAGAAAGTACTGCCCGTCTTGATGGCAAAAATGTGATTACACTAAACATTATCAAAAGAGCCGGTGAGAATCTCATCGAAACTTCTGATGATGTTAAAAAGCTGACAGAAGAAATGAAAGCAACCACACTCCCTAAGAATGTGGATGTTGTAATCACCGGTGACCAGAGTAAAGCAGCCAGGACTTCATTTACGGACCTGATCAATACAATTGTATTGGGTTTTCTTTTCGTACTGATAATCCTGATGTTTTTCATGGGTGTTGTAAATGCATTTTTTGTGGCGCTCAGTGTTCCACTAAGTATGTTTGTGGCATTTGTAGCACTACCTGCTGCTGATCTTGTAGTTGGGGGGCATGTAACATTAAATTTCATTGTACTTTTTGCCCTGCTTTTCGGACTTGGTATAATCGTGGATGATGCGATCGTGGTAATTGAAAATACCCACCGTATACTTGTTGAAGGAAAGGGTAAAATCAGTCCGCAAAAATCGGCGATTATGGCCGCTGGTGAGGTGTTTGTGCCTGTTCTTGCGGGTACACTTACAACACTTGCTCCTTTCGTTCCATTGCTTTTCTGGCCAGGTATTATTGGAAAATTTATGATTTACCTGCCGGCCATGCTCATATTTACGTTGAGTGCATCGCTGATTGTAGCGTTTATAATGAATCCAATATTTGCGGTAGACTTTATGAGTCATACCGACCATGATGTAAAAGAGCCGAAATCAGCGATCTTCAAAAAGCCTGTATTCTGGGTAGCTGTTGTACTTGGTATCTTACTCGATCTTGCAGGCCTCACTTTTGCAGGCAATCTTTTACTGTTTATCATAATCCTGGTTCTGCTTAACAGGTTTATATTTGATGGCCTGATACATGGGTTCCAAAACAGGGTTCTGCCATGGATCATGAATCATTATGAAACTTTATTAAGATGGGGGCTTAAAGGTTGGAGACCCGTACATCTTCTGATAGGAACATTCCTGCTTCTTGTATTTTCTTTCGTGTTTTTTCGCGCCCGGAATGTGCCGGTTGTATTCTTTCCCGGTGCGGATCCCAACCAGATTTATGTATATCTCAAGTTGCCTGTTGGAACGAATGTTGACTATACAGATTCTATTACAAAAACTCTTGAGAGCAAAGTTAACCAGGTGCTTGGTATAGCGCCGGGTAAGAAAAATCACGTTGTCGAAAGTGTTATCAGTAACGTTGGTATCGGTGCGGGTGACCCTATGACAGGTGATCGTAGTACAAGAACGGAACTCGGCCGTGTACAGGTTTCTTTTGTAGAATTTGAAAAAAGAGAAGGTATCTCCACGAAACCATATCTGGATTCTATCCGCAAGGTTATTAAAGGTATACCAGGGGCTGAAATCAGTGTTGACCAAGAAGCGAGCGGACCACCAACTGAACCGCCTGTTAATATAGAGGTAGCGAGTGAAGATTTCGATCAGCTTATTAAAACAGCTGTAAATCTTAAAAATTACCTGGATAGCATACAGGTTCCCGGGGTAGAAGAGTTGAAGATGGATATCGATCTGAACAATCCCGAAATAACCCTTACGGTCGACAGGGAACGTGCATTGATTTATGGTGTATCGACCGGCCAGGTGGGTCAACAAATACGTACAGCTTTATTTGGACGTGAAGTTTCAAAGATCAAGGATGGTGAAGACGAATACAAGATACAATTGAGGAACGAAGAATTGCAGCGTCGTAATATTGCGGATCTTCTAAACATGAATATCGTATTCCGGGAAATGACCGGTGGCATAAAGCGTATACCCATAAGTTCCGTTGTAAAAGTCGATTATACAAGCACGTTAGGTAGCGTAAAAAGAAAGGACTATAAACGTGTAATCAGCCTGAGATCAAATGTGCTCGAAACCCAGGGGTATACACCTACTGCTGTTAATACAGAACTGGCAGAACATATCGCTAATTTCAAACAAAAACCAGATGGTGTTACTGTAAGGCAGACAGGTGAAGGTGAGCAGCAGGCTGAAACCGGGGCATTCCTGGGCAAGGCGCTGGTTATAGCACTTGTGCTGATCCTTTTCATTCTGGTAGTGCAGTTTAATTCTGTGAGCAAGTCTGTTATTATTCTAACGGAAATTATTTTCAGTGTGATTGGTGTGTTGTTAGGATTCGGAATTACAGGCATGCAGGTTTCGGTGGTAATGACAGGTGTGGGGATACTTGGATTAGCAGGTATTGTTATCAAAAATGGTATTCTTGTTCTTGAGTTTGCAGAAGAGTTAAGGGCAAGAGGACTTAAAACCAGGGAGGCGATTATTCAGGCAGGTAAAACGCGTATCATCCCTGTACTGCTTACTGCTATTGCCGCGATACTTGGCCTGATACCACTTGCAGTTGGTTTAAACATTGATTTTGTGCGGATGTTTTCAGAACTGAACCCACATATCTTTTTTGGAGGTGATAATGCAGCATTCTGGAAACCACTTAGCTGGACAATTATCTTCGGTCTTATCCTGGCATTCTTTATGACCCTGGTTATAGTGCCGGCAATGTATCTTATCGCGGAAAGATTGAAGCGGCCAATGCGCAATATGTATGGTGGTCGTTGGATCAGCATGCTGGGAATCCCGCCTTTTACTTTCATTTTTATATTTCTGATGCTTTGGACAATGATTGTCCACGGGTATAAAAAAAGAAGGCGGAGAAACAGGTTGCGCAATGAGAGGGTGAATGAAGCTTTCATCGGCAGCTGGTTCTGATAAACTGAAACTCATTAGTCAGGTATTTGTATTATATAAAAAGTTGATCCTTTAGTGATCAACTTTTTTTTTACTTTTAATGTTAGTAAAAGATAAACTTCAGATATGAGAACAAATCATGAAATTGACTATAGGATTTACGGCGAAGAAATGCAATATGTGCAGCTAGAGCTGGATCCCAGTGAAACAGCAGTTGCGGAAAGCGGTGCATTTATGATGATGGATGAAGGAATTGAAATGCAGACAATTTTTGGCGACGGTTCACAACAAAATAAAGGTTTCCTGGGCAAGATTATGTCTGCCGGCAAACGACTGATCACAGGTGAAAGTTTATTTATGACAGCGTTCACCAATATTGGGACAGGCAAAAAGAAAGTGAGTTTTGCTTCACCTTATCCAGGTAAAATCATTGCGTTGGATCTAATGGAGCTCGGTGGTAAAATTGTTGCTCAAAAAGATGCATTTCTTTGTGCAGCAAAAGGTGTAACCGTGGGCATAGAGTTTCAGCGGAAACTTGGAACCGGTTTGTTTGGTGGCGAAGGGTTCATTATGCAGAAACTGGAAGGAGACGGTATGGCCTTTGTTCATGCAGGCGGGCACGTATTTGAAAGAGTTTTACAGCCAGGAGAGTTTCTTCGTATTGATACAGGCTGTCTTGTGGCTTATACAAAAACGATCGATTATAATATCCAGTTTGTAGGTGGAATAAAAAATACCCTGTTTGGTGGTGAGGGATTATTCTTCGCAACTTTAAGAGGACCAGGTAAGATCTGGATACAGACCCTACCGATCAGCAGGCTGGCAAGCCGGATTCTTGCATATGGCAGTTATAACCGCAAAGAAGAGGGAAGTATACTGGGAGGTCTTGGTAATCTCCTGGATGGAGACGGCAGATAGTACATATGGAAAACGTAATAACTAAAAGGTCCGAAACGCCATGCGTTTCGGACCTTTTAGTTATTATAAATTATTGGAAACAGACTCTATCTTTTCGCAAGTCTTAATCTCTTTTAGAGGGGCTTAATTTTATCTGGAAAATTTTAGTCTCTTCTGAAAGTTTTAGTCCCTCCTGGAAAGTTTAGACAATAGCCGAAGAATCTCCAGGTATAGCCATACAATAGTAACAAGTAATCCAACTGCTCCATACCATTCCATATATTTTGGAGCTCCCATTGCAGAACCCTGCTCAATCATATCGAAATCAAGAATAAGATTCAGCGCAGCGATGGCAACAACGACAAGTGAAAATATTATTCCCATTGTTGTGCTTTCATGAATCAACGGCATGGTTACCCCAAACATACCCAGGACAATCGACAACAGGTAAAAAACTGCGATACCAGCAGTTGCCGCAAAAACGACCGACTTAAAACGCTGTGTGGCTTTAATAACACCAAACTTATATAGTACAAACATCGCAATAACTACCCCGAATGTCAGTCCAACCGCCTGCATAACAATATTTGGAGCATAGGCATCAAATGCATTGTTATAATATGCAGAGATAGCTCCGACAAATACACCTTCCAATAATGCATATATAGGAGCAAGAATTGACGAAAGCCGGGGCTTAAAGGAAATAATCAGGATTACAATAAAACCGCCGATTGCACCCCCAATCATCCAGGGTATAACATTTTTCCCTTCTCCTGCTGCCTTCCAGGTAAAACTTGCAGCCGCCATTAAGAGTAACATCATAAGCCCGAACTTATTTAAGGTTCCGCTTTGTGTCATTACGTTGTTGTCGAAACGGTCAACCGTTTTCTCAAACTTTTTTTCACCTAAAACCGGGTTACCGGACTTGAATAATTCCATTTTGAATCAATTTATATAAACAAGATACAAAATTATAGAACAGGCAGGTATTAATAAGAGGTATGCCGGTAGATTAACAAAGTCTTCAATTGGCAACTGTAAAAAAACGTGGAATTTCAATATTTTGCCTGCAGATTCTGCCATGAGCTATCTAGCCCCAGCAGTACTTTTTTGATCTCAGGGTATTTTGTCCAGGGGATAAAATGGTTTCCATCCGGTATCATCAGTTCTTCAACTTTGGGTGAGTTAACAAGTAGTTGTTTTGCGTATTTCACATTGCCGGGTGGAACCCAGGTATCCTTCTCACCATGAATAAAATATACCGGGGCTACGATCTTAGTGAAATTTGACTTCAGATCCACCAGGTCCTTTTTCAGGTACCAAAGTTCTTCGTTTGATGGTCGGAAAGCCCCGGGCACTAGATAATTGAGCGGTGTCTTAAAAATAAAAGGACGCCATTTTTCAGGTTTTTCTTCCAGGGCATCTACAGATCCGGAAATTAATACAAGTCCATTATAATATTCCGGGTTATCTGCAGCCATCAGAACAATCATAGGTCCACCGAGGGAATGCCCGACCAGGTATATTTGTTTGCCATTGCGTAACTTATTCACAGTACTATTCAACAGCACAGACTGTTCGGAAAGGTGCAATGGGTTTCCAAAATCACTATATCCAAATCCTGGCCTGTCGATCGAGATCATACGGTAATGCTTCAGAAGATCTTTGTCCTGCATATAACCGGCAAATGCATCCCAGCTTCCCGGGGTTCCATGAATAAAAATCAGGGTTGGCAAACTATCGTTCCCTGTTTTCGCATAGTGGATATTCCGTTTATTTATTTTTATTGTTTCGGTAATAAGGTTGATTCCCGCCTGGTTGAATTGTGCTTTCATTTCACTGTCTGGCTTCCTGAAAGTCATACAGCCAGGAGCAACTATTATCCAGATGATTAATATAATGGAAAGAATTATCAATGATTTCATAACAAAGCGTCTCATCTATATAAAAATAAGAAACCGTTCCAAATAAAAGGAACGGTCTCTGATATGTATGTATTATTTTTTATAATTCTTTATTGCCCCGGTTGAACATCGTTTCCTGATTGTGGCGGACTTTGCCGGGGACCAGGGTTCTGTTGCGGACCGGGGGTTTCTCCTGGTTTTTGTTGTGAAGACTGCGATTCATTTGGTTGTTGTGACTTTTGCAATGGGAGTCTCTGTTGAGGTTGCCGGGGTTGAGACTGTTGCTGCGGTCTTGCTTGAGGCTGCTGAGGGCCTTGCTGCGCTCTGCCCTGCTGTGGTGGTCGCTTTGGTTGTTGTCCTTTCTGCGGGCCGTTTTTTTGGTTCGGCTGTTTGGGACCCTGGGCATTTCCACGGGGTTGTTGTGGCTTAGCGGGCTGTTGCTGGTTAGGACGCGGTTGTTGTGATTGTTGAGGACCATGACCTTGCTGACCGGAACCAGGACCAGTGAACTTTTTCTTTTTCTCAGCTTTTTCAAGTGTTTTCAAACTGATCTGGCCGACAAGATCGGCATATTCAGGTTCTATTTCCCTGGCTTTAGGCGTAAGGTCTGCCGGCTCAAGTTCCTGGGGAATTTCACCTTTCTGATTAAGCTGTTTTATTTTTTTTACTCTTTCAATTGCGAGGGGATACTGTTTGCTGCTGTCTGGCAGGATGTACCACATCAGGTTCTTGAAAATATCTTTTTTAATAAGAATTGCTGTGCCTTTTGCCACCTGGATTGTGTCGGCATTATCAGGAAATCCCTGTAAGGCGTCCAGGTAAGTGTCCAGTTCATAGTTTAGACAGCATTTAAGCCTGCCGCACTGGCCACTGAGTTTACTTTGATTTATGGATAGATTCTGATAACGCGCCGCAGTGGTATTAACGGATTTAAAATCGGTAAGCCAGGTACTACAGCACAATTCGCGACCACAACTGCCAATGCCACCAACTTTCGCTGCTTCCTGTCTCGCCCCGATCTGGCGCATTTCAACCTTAACCTTAAATTCTTTTGCGTAAATCTTAATCAATTCACGAAAATCAACCCGGTCATCAGCTATATAAAAAAAAGTAGCTTTACGACCATCTGCCTGGAATTCAACTTCACTGACCTTCATGTTCAGGTTCAGCTGTTTTGAAATAGCTCTTGCCCGTATTAATGCTTCTTTTTCACGTGCTTTATTTTGTTGTAAGAGTTCCAGGTCTTTATCGGTTGAACGACGAAGCAGTTTCTTCATTTCTGCATCCTGTTCCTGTAATCCCTTTTTCTTTAACTGAATTCTTACCACTTCGCCTGTCAAAGAAATTTCACCAACGTCAAAGCCACTAATACCTTCAACGGTTACCATGTCACCTTTGTCAAATATCTGCACTGTGCTATTTCTGAAATAATCTTTTCTGCTTCCGTTGTTAAAGCTGATCTCCACAACCCTGCAGGAACTTTCAGCAGAACTTAAAGGAAGATTGGCCAGCCAGTCGTAAGTATTCATCCGGTTGCAACCGCCCGTACTACAACCACCATTACTTTGGCACCCCGACACTTTGCCTCCGGCTGCTCCTGTTCCACATGAACTACATCCCATCGTATTTTAGGTTAAATGAATAAAATAGTTACTACGGAGACAAAAGAAGGGAACAAGCAGGAAGTATGGGTTCCAGACCGGAAATACCCAGGCAAACAACACAAAATATATATAATATACTTAAATCAAAATGCTTCGAAACTCATACTTCAACTTCACAATTCACTCATACTCTTATCTCAGGCTACCAAAATTACGGATTTATCCGCAATGATATGGTACAGTTTAATGGTGAGCGCGAGGAAGAGCATTTTCGCATTAGCATTTCTTTCTATATAGTAGCTTGCCCTGTCCAATTCTTCTATAATTGCTTTCTGTTCGGCTATGCCCGCCCGGTTGTTTAGCCTGGCTGCAAATTCTTTTTCATTGGCCGGCATCAGGTGCTCATTGCCGGGTTCATCATAATAAGCGCTCATTGTTCTGAGACGGATAGATTGTTCAAGGAGATGATTAAAATACCGGAGAAACTGTTTTTGACGTTCCCTGCCAAGTTTAGAAATCTCATCTACCCATTTTACCTGGGCGATAGGACCATTTTTCATAATTGCGTTCAACCATTCCCGAACCAGGGAGATCCAATCTTCGTCGGCATGATGGATCATCTGCAGCGCTTCGCGGTAACTGCCTTCTGAAACGGCGCTGATACGGGCTGCCTGTTCAGGAGCAATTTTCGCCCGGGATACCAGCGACTGTGTGATTTCATGATTCTCAAGTGCCGGAATTTTTATTAACTGGGTACGGGAAAGGATAGTCTGAAGGACCAGTGATTCATTTTCAGAAACAAGGATGAAAAGGGTATTAGCCGGTGGCTCTTCTATCAGTTTCAATAATTTGTTTCCTTCATTACCGAGGTACTCAGGCATCCATAACAGCAGAATCTTGTATTCGCTTTCAAAGCTTTTAAGATTCAGCTTCCGGATGATATCGTTACATTCCTGGGCAGTAATATTGCCTTGTTTGTTTTCGGCACCAATAAACTGTAGCCAGTCGAATGCATTGCCATATGGATATTTCGTTATGAATTCCCGCCATTCCTGTATGTAGTCCGTACTGATGGGGCTCTGACCGGGCTTTTTGGTGATTACCGGGTAAGAAAAATGGATATCCGGATGAACCATCGCCTTTACTTTAGAATAGGATGGATGAGATTCGATCAGTGTGTCGGGATCAGTATCTTCGGCCTGCATTCCTGTAAGCTCAGGATAACCATTGCGGCCTGAAGAAAGACATATATAATTCGCGAATGCGATTGCCAGCGGTAATGCACCTGAACCCTCCTTGCCCAGGAAAAGCAGCGCATGGCTAAGGCGGTTATGGTGAACCATCTCTTTCAGGTGGCTCTTTACTTCTGATTGACCTATTATATCTTTAAATAACATTGGCTACCCGATAAAATCGGCTGCAAAGATAAGGATTGTGAGCAGGCTGTAAAGCAAAACCGCCCCTGTCAGGGGGCGGTTCAGAGATTTTGACTAAGTAACGTACAACGGACGGTTTTAAATGGATTGGATGTTCCTTGGACTTTTAAATGGTTTAAGGTTGGTTAATCGGGATTTCACGGTTTGGATGTGGTTGGTTTTTAATCGGTATCGGATGATGACACAAAGATGTAAAAACAATTACGGTCGATATAATTTATTCGACTGTTGGATTCCCGGTTTCGACGAATGGATCATTTTAGAGGTTTTTTGGAAAAATGCAAAAAAAAACTCCATTGAAAAACGAAGCCGTCTTTCAATGGAGTAATGATATACCTGGTATAATTAAATAAAAACCGGAGAATTCTATTTAAGCCATTTAGTTAATGATTCATCGGAAGGTGGCACCTTGCTCGGAATAACCGCAATGAGTTTACCCTGCTCATCCAGCAGGAACTTTGTAAAGTTCCATTTGATAGGATCTTCAATTCCCAGTTTCGCTGATTCCTCGGTGAGATATTTGAACAAAGGATGTATATCATCACCTTTCACAGAAACTTTTTCAGCCATGGTGAAAGTAACACCATAGTTCTTTTTACAGAATTCATTGATCTCGGAATTCGTGCCATTTTCTTGTTTGAAGTTATTTGCCGGAAAGCCTATCACAACAAGTTTGTCTTTATACTTTTCGTGAAGTGCCTGGAGCTCGGTATACTGAGGGGTCAATCCGCATTTTGAAGCTGTGTTAACAATAAGGACTTTCTTGCCTTTGTATTTCGAGAAATCAATTGTACCACCTTCAAGTGCAGGAACTTTAAAGTCATAGATAGACGCTGTCACTGAAAACAATATCGATAAAATTGCAAGCCGGAGCATAAAATGTGTTTTTAATTGAATAAATATACCGTGTAAATTAGTTAAACAAGGGTAAAGCACCAATTGTTGTATTTATCAAAAACACTGATGCTTTCTTCTCAATTACTGCTGCCTTCTTCTCAATTATTGTAGCTCATAAGCCCCGATATCAGGAACAACCTTACGGATTTTGCCATCCAGGTCGAAGGTAACCCCGGCCGGCTTACCCTTGCCGATCGCCGGAGAGTTTTCTTTCAGACGAAAGTCGTATTGTATTTTATCATTATCAACCAGGTTAAAAAGCGGATCCTGGTTATTAATCATTGCTGAAGTGGTAATGGAACCCGGGACGTCGGACATTTTCCAAAGTGAGTTGGTAAAACTAACTGCAAATACAGAGCTACCTTCTTTTCTGATTGTCACCTCGTTTTTAACAAGTCCATCATCTCCCCAAAATATACAGTTTACAAAAGAAGCGTTAAGATCAGCAGTAAAGACTGCCCCCGCATCTTCAAAAACATTTGTGATTGATAAAATGGCATCCTTATGAGCTATATATCGGTTTGAATAAGCAGTATTAGTCAGATGAGTAAACTCATATTTTCCGCCAAATGCAAGGATCATGTTTTTGCCGCAGTTGGCAATCAAAGTATTTCGTGAACGAATCTCACTGCGGAACGCTATGAGCCCCGCATCAAAACAATTTTGAATTACGGATTCATTCAGGATCAGTTTTGGTAATCCATTTGTCGCCGGCTGGTCAACCACCAGGCCCTGGAAAGCATTATAGATATTTGCATACTCTATGATATTGTCCTGGCTTGAGGCCTGGAAATAAATTCCCGGCCATGCTCCGGGATAGTTGTGATACGGATCATCAAGCCTGTCGCCCTGGAAGCTCACCCTCAAACTATCAGCTTTTTCTCCCTTTACTTCCAGTGTGCCATCTACCAATAAGGGAGCATCTGCATGGAAATAAAGCCTTGAACCTTTTCCAATGGTAAGCTTTGCGTTTTTTTCAATCAACAGGCGATCAAGAATAACATATGGCTTTGTATTGGTCCAGATTTCATGACCGGTAACAATATGATTTCTCAAAAAAACAGCATTTTGTCCCCATGCCTCTAACTGGATAAATTTTTCATTTCCGTTGTAGCTGACACGCAAACTGTCCCGCAATATGAAAGGAAGGTTTTGTGCATCCGGGTTAACCTGTACCGAGACAAACACATATAAACTGTCATTGGGCAGGATCTCAATATCAGAAGCATTTCCGGGAGTGCCATCTACATTTATTCTGAATGGTGAGTTCGATCCTCCACTTAGTTGCACAGAAGTTAAGCGCAGCTTTTGGTCATTATTGTTAAAAATGCGTACAAACTTTGTAATCGAACCAACACTTGTGAAAACGGTATCATAATGCAAGGTATCAGCGGAGAATCTGATCTCTGCATCCGGACTGGTTATAAAAACATCTTTTTTACAACTGCAAACAAAGAGTACAATAAAAAAAACAAATCCGGTTAATGGCTTCATTACGCTTCAAAAGTATTGATATAAATTTTATTAAGTTTTTTTGAACCACTGAATAAACGTTTACCAGCCTGGTTAATTGTCGGGTAGAAAGGGTAAGGGGATAAAATATACTGTTCAGACAGAGGTATAAGCCAGGGTGGCAATGCTTAGCAGCAATCCCCTGGCCTTAAGTAATTCAAGCCCGCAGGCTTCGAGAGTGGCGCCGGTTGTAATTACATCGTCAACAAGGATCACATGTTTGTTTTCAATTAATGAAGGGTGTTTCAGGACGAATTTTCCTTCCATATTCTGCCACCTCGACTCCCGGTTCTTGTGCGTCTGGGTTTCGGTTTGCATAGTTCTGCTTACCGCCTGTTCCAGTACGGGTATCCCCATTGACTCAGCCATACCGCGACAAAGCACTTCTGCCTGGTTATAACCCCTTTTTTTCTGTCTTTGGGGGTGCAGCGGCAGGGGTACCAGGAAATCCGGGGTTTGAAACCTAGGCGCAGAGGAAATCGCCGACCCCATTTTCTTGCCGAAATAAAGCCCTATTTCCTGGTTCCCTTTATATTTAAACTGATGCATTAATTGCTGTACTATTGAATCCTTGTTGAAATATAAATAACTGGTTGCGTGGTTAAGTGGGATACGTCCCCAAAAAGTTTTTTCTACCGGGTTATCCGCATGTGCGTAATAGTTTGTAAGCGGTAGTCTGTCTGTACAGGCAAGACATAGCAGTTGATTTTTATTGATAACATCACTTCCACATCCGGCGCATATATGAGGGAAGAAAAGATGTGTTAATGAGTCAATGGCCGTCTTTATCAGCATAGCTGGCAGATATCTTACAATCTAGTACATGCTGGTGAACGGGTAATGAGTAAAACACAATCAGAAAAAGTATTGATACAATTCTTCTACGCGGCCCATGGTCACTACTTCAATATTGAAGTTTTGCTTATTGATCTCTTTCCCGGATTTTCTTCCTGATGAAATATTATATTTTGAAACAATGATCTTTTCAAATCCAAGTTTCTCTGCTTCTGCTATCCTTTGTTCGATCCTGTTAACTGCCCTTATCTCACCGCTTAAACCGACTTCACCTGCGAAACAAACATGCTGAGGTATAGGAACATCTTCATAAGAACTTAGCAAAGCACAGAGAACAGACAAATCAATCGATGGATCTTCAACCTTCAGTCCTCCGGCTATATTAAGAAAGACATCTTTTACACCAAAATGAAAGCCTCCCCGTTTTTCAAGTACTGCAAGTAGTAATTGCAGGCGCCGAAGATCAAAACCTGAAACAGTACGTTGAGGTGTTCCATAAACAGACTGGGTCACCAGTGCCTGCACTTCTATAAGCAAAGGCCTGATGCCTTCAATACTTGCAGCTATGGATATACCACTGAGGTTATCTTCTTTTTGGGTGATAAGTATCTCACTTGGGTTGTTCACACCCCGCATACCGGATCCAGACATCTCATAGATGCCAAGCTCAGATGTACTGCCAAAGCGGTTCTTAAGCGTTCTCAAAATTCTATAAGCATAATGCCGGTCACCTTCAAACTGGAGAACGGTATCAACCATATGTTCAAGAATCTTTGGTCCGGCTATGCTGCCTTCCTTGGTAATATGACCGATCAGGAATACAGGTGTATTTGTTTCTTTTGCGAAGCGCTGAAACTCGGAAGCCGATTCCCGGATCTGGGATATACTACCGGGTGATGAATCAATATTGGCGGAATGAATTGTTTGAATTGAGTCAACAATGATGATATCCGGCTTTAGTTTTTTAATCTCCTGGAAAATTACCTGGGTAGAAGTTTCAGTTAGCAGATAAAAAGAATCGTTTTGAATCCCGAGCCGGTCCGCGCGCATTTTTATTTGCTGTACACTTTCTTCACCACTTATGTATAATATAGAGTGATCTTTTAGCAAAAGACCATTTTGGAGAAACAATGTTGATTTACCAATCCCCGGTTCACCGGCTACCAATACAATACTTCCGCGTACAATCCCACCACCAAGTACACGGTTAAGTTCAGGGTCAGGGGTTATTATCCTTTCTTCAGCTATGCCCGTGATCTCATTTAAGGCAATAATTTTATTTGGTTTGTTGTCTTCACGATAATCTTTCCAGTTTTCTGATTTCCCTGGATCTTTTTGAATCACTTCCTGGATAAATGTGTTCCAACTATTACATGAAGGACATTTGCCAGCCCATTTTGCACTTTCATATCCACAAGCCGAACAAAAAAATGCAGTCTTTACTTTACTCATTAATATTTAAATGTAATTACAGACTTTTCAGACATTAATGCCCAACGAAAATCTATGATCGATGATTTGATGGGATTTATAAAGTTCTGATAGAATTTAAAACGAAAAGTAGTTTAATGGCGATAATTATAAGGGAAAAACCTTTGGATAATTGATCGGGGCAAGATGAAGTTTCAGGACTTCCTACAAAGTAAAAAGGCCAACATTGCTGTTGACCCCTTACTTACTAACCCATTAAATTCTGCCACTAAATTACAAATTAGTGCCACATAACAAAATTAATTTTTAGCGTTGTGAATAAAATTTAACGCCGGTAATGCATTTCGGAAACTTCATTTTTATTTTGTATAAAATATTGACAATTAACAAATTATCTTCAAAATTGCCACTTAGATGAGTTATTGTGATAAAATGTCAGCCCTTGGCTTTCATTCACTTATCGAGTGCCAAAATCAGTAAAAATAAATGTCTTTTTAGTACAAAACTGCAGGAAAAAAAATTTGGATTTTCGTTTGATGTACTAATCCTGAAATCTTAAAAAAACGATATGTCAACCTCAGTATTATTAGTCTCATTGTTGTTCCTAGGAATCAGTATGCTGGTTTCGGGAGTGTTAAAAGGTAAGTTCAAAACTTACGGCCGGATTCGCCTTTCCGCGAATTTAACTGGAAAGGAAATCGCAGAGAAGATGTTGAGAGACAACGGGATATACGATGTTAAAGTGATATCAGCTCAGGGGTTTCTCAGCGACCACTATAATCCTGCAAATAAAACTGTAAACCTTAGTCCGGAAGTGTATGAAGGAGTGTCGATTTCTGCCGCTGCAGTAGCCGCTCATGAATGTGGTCATGCAGTACAACACGCCACTGCTTATCAATGGCTTATGTTGAGATCCAGGCTGGTTCCGGTAGTTTCATTCAGCTCCGGAATCGTTCAGTGGGTGTTGCTTGCCGGAATTATTATGGTAAACAGCTTTCCCCAGCTTCTGCTTGGAGGTATCATCCTGTTTGCCTTAACCACGCTTTTTTCGGTTATTACCCTCCCGGTAGAGTTTGATGCCAGCCGTCGTGCCCTTGCCTGGCTTGATCGTTCAAGGGTCACCAATGCCCAGGAATATCCTAAAGCCAAGGACGCCCTTAAATGGGCAGCGATGACCTACCTGGTAGCAGCGCTGGCCTCTGTAGCAACCCTGGTTCAGTATATTTTCATTTATCTGAGCGGAAGCCGCAGCCGGGATTAAGTGTATCCCTTTATTTTTACCTTTTATCAAGATAATCATCCACTTATATAAACCGATGCAGCGCCACGCATCGGTTTTTTGTCATTGAATTAGTGTGTTAAGGTATTCTTAATACGTATATTGCGTTCGAAAATTTATATTCATGACAAAACTGTATGGCTTACTTACGGGGCTAGTTATGTTCCTGTGCCAGGACCTTTCTGCCCAAACAAAAGAAGTAACCGGTAAAGTAGTAAGTGCTGTTGATAGTTCAGCACTTGCAGACGTTACGGTGAAAGTTAAAAACTCCCAGATCAACACGGTTACCGATGCCGATGGAACCTTCCGTTTAACGGTTCCTGCAAATGCCACCACAATTGTATTTAGTTATGTCGGATTCAGTGAGGTTGAATTACCCATCTCGGATCTGATGTCGGTTTCCATGAACCCGGGTAAAGGCGCGCTGAATGAAGTAGTTGTGGTAGGTTATGGTACGGCCTCAAAAAGGGAGCTGACGGGCTCTATCGCAAAAGTCGCCGGCACAGAGGTGGCAAATCTTCCATTTCAGTCTTTCGAAGCGGCTATCCAGGGTAAAGCACCCGGGGTTGTGATTGAATCCGGAAGTGGTAAGGTTGGCCAGGCGATGAAAGTAAGGATCCGCGGAACAAGCTCCATCTCGGCAAGCAGTCAGCCTCTTTATGTGGTTGATGGATTACCCGTAGTATCCAACAGCGTTTCAGATGGCACAAACGATCCCACAAATCCTCTGGTTGATATCAACCCAAATGATATAGAATCAATAGAAGTATTGAAAGATGCAGCGGCCTCGGCTATATATGGTGCAAGGGCAGCCAACGGAGTTATACTTATTACAACAAAAAAAGGTAAGCTTGGTAAGAAAACACAAATCGAACTTAACCTGAGTAATACTTTTAGCGAGCCAACTCGCAAACGCAAGTTTATGGATGCCCGGCAATATCTTGAGCTTGTAAGAGAAGCAGGAACAAATGATGGAAAAATAGATTTCGCGGAAGGAATTAACGGATATCCAACTGAACAGGAAGCAATCGACGATTACGTTAATTCATATGAAGGTTATCTTTCCGGGAACTTCGCTCTTGGTACCGATTACAAGAACTATGAAGTAAATACTGACTGGCAGGATCAGTTGTACCGCAAAAATGCTACTTCACAACAGGTCGATCTCTCTGCGACTGGTGGTTCAGATAAAACCCGTTTTTATGTTTCCGGTTTTTATAATAAACAGGATGCGATCGTAATTAATAACACTTTTACCAGGTATGGCGGAAGATTGAATCTTGATCACAAGGCTACTGATAAACTCACCATTGGTTTAAATCTTGCACTTAACAGGTCCCAGTTAGATCGTATCAGTAATGACAATGCCTTTTCCACCCCGGGCCAGCTTGTTGCACAACTTCCAATGTCTCCATTACTTGATCCGGCAACAGGAGAACTTAACGGGCAGACTTTATATGGTAACGCATTATTTGATGCCAAGTACAACAGTGACGAACAGGTTACATTCAGGAGTTTAGGAAATGCATTTGCAGATCTTAAGATCCTGCCTTCTCTTTCTTTCAGATCAGAACTTGGTGCTGATGTACTCAATTTATACCAGGAAAGTTTTTCAGGAAAGCAAACTATCGACGGTGCAGGGATTGGAAGAGCAACTGCAATTACCACTTCAAGTGCAAGTCTGAATACAAATAACTTTTTTACTTTCACTCCGAATATTAATGATAATCATAAGCTGACTTCGATAATTGGTATGAGTTATCTTCAAAATGATACCAAACAGTCAACCACCCAGGGCGAAGGTTATCCAACTGATGCTGTAAAAAATCTTTCAGGTGCTACAGATATCACCTTCGGTACATCGACAAATAACCGTTACACATTCCTTTCATATTTCTTAAGGGCAAACTACAGTTTCCTTGATAAATATCTTTTATCGGTAAGTGCGCGTGCTGACGGATCATCACGGTTTGGTGAAAACAATCGTTATGGCTGGTTCCCTGCAGCATCACTTGGCTGGATCATTTCAGAAGAAAATTTTCTTAAAAATGTAGGATTCTTAAGCTACCTGAAATTGAGGGCCAGTTATGGTCTTACAGGGAATGCAGAAATCGGGCAAAATAATTTTCTTGGTCTGTATGGTGTTTCAAACTATCCCGGACTTCCCGGATTTGTGCCGACGCAGTTACCAAATGATGATCTGAAATGGGAGAAGACAGCACAGTTCGATGCGGGAATTGAATTTGGATTTTTCAAAAGTCGTTTGACTGGTGAGGTAGACTATTATCAGAAAAATACTTCTGATCTCTTGCTGAATGTCAACATTCCCACCTCAACAGGTTTTGCTTCAGTGTTAAGAAATCTTGGCACTATGTATAATAAAGGAGTGGAACTCTCATTGAACTCGCGCAACTTTGATGGTGAATTCAAATGGAGCACATCATTTAATATTGCTTATAACGTAAATAAGGTACAGGATATAGATGGCCAGGTAATTACAAATGGAGTACAACGTGCAATTGAGGGAGAACCAATCGGCGTATTTTTCTTACAGGAGTTTGCTGGTGTTGATCCCGCTAATGGAGATGCGCTTTATTATGATTCTACCGGGAAAACAACCAGTAACTATAGTCAAGCTCAAAGAAGGGCTATTGGTCAATCTAATCCTGATTTCACAGGTGGTTTTGGAAACACATTTTCATACAAAGGATTTGATCTGAACATCTTCTTCACTTTCGTACAAGGGAACAAAATTTTTAACCAGGCTGGTATCTACATGGAGTCGGGCCTTGGTAACGGATTTGACAATCAAACTACGCGTTACCTGGACCGTTGGAAGAACCCCGGCGACATCACTGATGTTCCAAGAACCGGATTTTCATTTGGCACCAACGACCGTTCATCTTCTTTCTGGCTGCATGACGGTTCTTATATAAGATTACGTAATGCAACACTTGGTTATACATTACCATCAAAAGTTTCATCATTGCTGAAATTATCTTCCGCAAGATTATATGTATCTGGAAATAATTTGTGGACCGCTACAAAGTATGAAGGTGATCCGGAAGTGAATACAGCTACTCTTGGTAATATAACCGGCGGAGTTGATTTTTATACAATTCCACAGGCTAGAACTATTTCCCTGGGTTTAAATGTGAAATTTTAATTAAGGACCTTCAAAGGACCAGCGAATCATTAAAGAATTTATATGAACTCATTAAATAAAATATTTGCCCTTATCCTGATTTCCATGATCGGCTTTGGTTGCAATAAAAAACTGGATGTTAAACCGCAACAAAACATCACTCCCGAACAAATTACAAATGGAGATGATGTAAAAGCTGTTTTATTTGGAGCTTATTCATTACTCCAGGGACCAAATGCTTTTGGAGAGCAGTTTTTCCTGGCTTCTGATCTTTTGGCAAACACCAATCACGTTAGTTTTGCAGGAACCTTTATTGATTACAGGGACCTTACAAGGAAAACACAGATCAGCACCAATGCTATTGCTACCGGCATGTGGGCGAGTTCTTATTCTATTATAAACATCGCAAACACTGTAATAGAAAAAGCGAACCTTGTTGATGAAGACGAACGTGATGCGGTTGTAGCAGAAGCAAAATTTATCCGTGGTATTGTTTATTTTGAACTGGTCAAATACTTTGGACTTCCATATTCTAAGGGTAATGTAACATCTAATCTTGCTGTTCCCCTGGTGACTGAGCCGGTCTATGCTTATGATGCATCGAAGCATAATCCGATCCGCGCTACTGTTGATGCTGTATACAAACAGGTCGTTTCTGATCTTAATGCTGCGGTAGCAGACTTGCCGGACTTGGGACCTAATTTTCGTGCAGGTAAATATAGCGCGCTTGCATTTCTTGCGAAAGTTTACATGAATATGTTGAACTACAGTGGAGCTGCTACTGCCGCAAACCAGGTGATAGATGGTGATTTTAGCTTGAATTTTAATTTTTTTAGCGCGTTTAACAACGCTAATAATACCAACGAAGATATTTTTGCGATCCAGCAAACTTCTCAAAGCAATTCGGGAACCACTAACAATGGAATCAACACATTCTACGCCGCATACACTCTGCAACCACCATTGATCAGTGGAAGAGGAGATGTTCAGGCAAGTCCTAATTATCCCAGCATATTCCAGCCAACTGATGCACGCGGAGACTTCTTTTACAACGGTGCGAACATAGCCGGGGTGGGGGGATTATATACCGGGAAGTGGCAACAATTTTATAAAGCAATTCCGATCATACGTCTTTCTGATATGTTTCTTATCCGTGGCGAAGCAAATTATCGGCTGGCAGGCGCTCCAATTGGCGGGGTTTCACCACTCGATGATATCAACACTGTTCGAGAGCGCGCAGGAGCATCTACCCTCCTTATAATAACCAGTGCTGATGCTTTTGTAGATGAGCGTTTCCGGGAGTTTGGGTTCGAAGGGGATAGGTTATGGACCTTAAAACGCACGAAAAAAGCTGTCGGAACCTTAGCCTATGATGATCCAAAACTTGTGCTCCCTATCCCACAACGTGAGATGGATGTAAATAAAAATCTTATTCAGAATTTTCCATATTAGTATCATTTCCTGACCTGATAAGAAATACAGTAAATAATCTATAATAGATTTTCCTTTAAGCCCCGGTTTTCCGGGGCTTTTTTCGCAAATAGAGTTGTAGGTTTCTATAAATTTTTGAATAGACAAACCGAAAAAATGTCAACGTCAAAAAACGTCAATAACTAAATCCACAATAAATTAAAGGCTGATACTGTAAACAAAACGGGATCTGCTAATCAAAGCTTTACAGAGCAATCAAAGCTTGATTTCGTCTTCATGTTTATCAAAGAAATGGAACTCCGTGAGATGGTAGTTTGTATTTTCTTTGATCTGTACTTTTCTGCCATATTTCCATCTCCACTTCCATTGCCTGGATCTGAAGAATCTTCCCTTTGTAAGATAGGCATGCATAATAGGATGTACAACCAGTTTAAGATCTTTGTGCTGATGAGTAAGCAGGTAACTTAAGTTCTTTTCAATTTCATCTTCCAGTAACAGCGTTGATGAAATCTTTCCGGTACCATTACAGGTGGGACAAACCTCCTGTGTATTGATGTTCATTTCAGGTTTCATCCGCTGCCTGGTGATCTGCATCAGGCCAAACTTGGATATAGGAAGCACTGCGTGTTTAGCGCGATCAGGTCGCATAAATTCTTCCATTGATTCCATAAGCTTGCGCTTATTATCAGGAAGTTTCATATCGATAAAATCAACGACTATAATACCGCCAAGGTCACGAAGTCTCAGCTGCCTGGATATTTCAGCCGCTGCTTCGAGGTTGGTTTCAAGCGCATTCAGTTCCTGGTTATTTCCAACGCTTTTGTATCCGCTGTTTACATCAATTACATGCAGTGCCTCGGTATGCTCAATAATGAGATAAGCTCCACTTGGCAGGTTAACCGTTTTTCCAAAAGCAGCCTTAACCTGTTTGGTTATTCCAAACTGGTCGAAGATTGGGAGGCCGTTGTTATAATAGGCTACTATGTCTGTTTTTTCGGGCGCGATGCGTTGAATGTAATTCCTGGTATCGTTGAAAATATTACGGTCATTAACAACGATCTTATTAAAATCTTCATTTAACAGATCCCGCAACATACTGGTGGCCTTGGTTTGCTCGCTCAGTATCTTGGCAGGGGCCACAGCCCCTTTGAGGTTATGTTGTATGATCCTCCATGTTTCCACCAACATTGAGAGGTCCTCATGAAGTTCTGCTGTGTTTTTCCCCTCCGCTGCTGTCCTTACTATCACACCAAAATTTTTTGGTTTGATAGCTTCAACTATTTTCTGCAGGCGTTTGCGTTCGTCCGCAGAATGTATCTTACGCGAAACAGCAACAATATCATTGAAGGGAGTAATTACTACGAAACGACCGGGTAAGGATATCTCGCAGCTTAGCCTTGGGCCTTTTGCGGCGATAGGTTCCTTCAGGATCTGAACCAGTATATTTGGCTTACCACTCAGCACTTCATTGATCTTGCCGGTTTTAATAATTTCCGGTTCTACCAAAAAAGTTCCAAAATCAAAACCATTCTCACTGTTATCATTGATGCCTACCTGGGTAAACTTGAGTAACGAGCGTGCATAAGGACTCAGATCGGTGTAGTGAAGAAACGCGTCCTTCTCAAAACCGACATCAACAAAAGCTGCATTTAACCCGGGTATCAGTTTCTTAACCTTTCCAAGATATAAGTCACCTACGGCAAAATTAGCATCCGTTTTTTCATGATGTAATTCTACCAGTTTCTTATCCTCTAAAAGTGCAATCTCTACACCTTGTGGAGCCGCGTTTATAATTAGTTCCTTATTCAATCGTCAATCATCTTTATCCGTGGTAACCATTCATCTCTGAAAGGAAAGTCGCTGAAGTAGCATTACTTGACAAATATGCGGAGCCTGGCCAGCAATAAATGACAGATAAATTTTTCAGCTATAGTGAAGAAAAAGGGCCGGATCACGGCCCCGTTTCAGAAGAATATTTCTAGCGGCTTTTCTTCTTATGACGGTTCTTTCTTAGTCTCTTCTTACGCTTGTGCGTGGCAATTTTATGACGTTTTCTTTTTTTACCGCAAGGCATAATAACCAGTGATTTAAGTTAATTAATTTGTTTTATGTAGTCCTTCCAAAAATGAAAGGCTATGTTTTTAATAAGCTTATGCGTTGATCAATCTCCTTGATAAAGTCCGGATCTCCGATGAGTTCCTTGCCTTTCTCATACCACATGATCGCATTGGCTTTATCATTTTTTCTTTCAAAAGCATCAGCAAGTGCAAGCACTGCTTCTGCATTATTTGGCTCGTGTCTCGCAACCTTCAACAAACGCTGAATAGCAAGGTCAAGCTGCCCAGAGACCAGTCCACCCATTCCTAACATAAATTGGGCATACATATTTGTTGAATCTCTCGACGCAACTTCGCGAATCAGGCTGATTCCCTGCATCGGATTGTCACTTATGTTACCAAAAAGATAACATGAACCAAGCCCGATTTTGAGGGAATCACTCCCCGGATTTATCTCTAAAGCCTTTTCAAACAACTCTTTAGCCTGTATGGCCATCCACTTTTTTAACGAGGGTTCCTGCTGTCTGCGCATGTTCCCTGCAAAGAATTGGGCTGCAAAGGTGAGACTTTTTTCAGAATTTTCCAATTTAGCTGCTTCAGCAGTGTAATACGAATAGGGTAAAAGCAAGTGAACGGTGTCTTTCCAGAATTCAGCAAGCTGCCGGTAAACGCTGATTTGCTGATCTTTTACATTGCCACGTACAACGGCTGATTCCAACCTGCTGACAAAGGCAGATTGCTCCGGGGTAAGCTGGCGTTTGGAAGCGGATAAAATTGTGTTTATATCAAGGGGAGCTTCGTCCTGGTGAGTTGCGGCCTCGACCGGCTTTTTTTCAATCGGCGGAACATTGTTCCCAAAAAAATAAATAATGAAAAGAAGAGCCATTGCTCCTCCAGTAAGAATAATCTGCTGCTTTTTCAATTAATTTGAATTAGGCTGCAAATTTAAGCTTCATCATCCGGGTTTGGTTGATCTTCTTTAACTGCTTGCAATTTTTTAACTTCCGCTACAAATTCTTTTGCAGGTTTAAAGGCAGGAATATAATGTTCAGGTATATGAACTGCAATATTCTTTTTGATATTCCGGCCAATCTTTGCAGCTCTTTTCTTGGTGATGAAGCTTCCGAACCCCCGTATATAGATATTCTCACCATCAGCAAGTGTATCCTTTACCTCCTTGAACATGGTTTCCAGCGTCACCAGGACATCAACCTTTGGAATACCTGTTTTTTCAGATATTTGGTTAACGAGGTCTGCTTTTCTCATGTTAATGAATTTAAGTGGGTTATTAATTTTGTTTTTGATTAACGCTAAACTGATGGGCAATCTGCACTAAATCAATTCATTAGTGAAATTAACGGTAAATTTTGAAATTTGCAAGAAAAGTGTAAATAATTGATAATGAATTTTATTTCTTTATAATCAGATTCGTATTTCAATGATAATCAATGGCATACACTAAAGAATTATATTGTAAAATTTGATTTTATAGTCAGTATAACACTGTTTTGATGCCTCAAAACGTAATTGTCTATTGATTATCAGGCATTATATGACGATAACAAATGTTGGTTACCGTTATAATGAAAAGCGATTTTGTATTCAGTTTGCGTGGCTTAATATTGCGGTAATGAATGCCATTTTCACTGAAAGGTTGTTGAACTGGAACAGGAATAAAAATAAAAGATCAATGCCCTGGAAAGGTGAAAAAGATCCATACAAAATCTGGCTCAGCGAAATCATTCTTCAGCAAACCAGGGTTGAACAGGGACTTTCTTATTATCAAACTTTTATAGCCAGCTTCCCCACTGTACAAGATCTTGCAAATGCACCGGAAGAAAAAGTGTTCAAACTTTGGGAAGGGCTTGGTTATTATAGTCGTTGCAAAAATCTGATCGCTTCTGCAAAAATTATTGCAAGAGAACGGAATGGGTTGTTTCCGGATACGTTTGAAAGTATCGTAGCACTGAAAGGTGTGGGCCCATACACAGCTTCTGCGATAGCTTCCTTCGCTTATAACCAGCCCTATGCCGTAGTAGACGGAAATGTACAAAGAGTACTCTCACGGTATTTCGGAATAACCACACCTGTTGACACCAGTGCAGGAAAGAAATTGTACCAGGAACTGGCAGAATCGTTATTAGATACAGATGAACCCGGTTTATATAATCAGGCCATCATGGATTTTGGTGCAATAATTTGCAAACCTCAGAACCCTCTGTGTCTGCAATGCCCGCAGCAGGGCGATTGCGAAGCATATAAATTGGGATCAGTGAAGGAATTGCCCGTAAAAGAAAAAAAATTGATCAAAAGACACCGGTGGTTTTATTATTTCATGATCGAAACTTCTGATACTGTTTACATAAGAAAGCGAACCGAAAAAGATATCTGGCAAAATCTCCATGAGTTTGTACTACATGAAACTGAAGACCCTGCACCGTTCCCGCATCAGAGTTATCTGAAACAGTTTTTTGGTGATCAGTTATTTGTTGTGACCTCCCAAAGCCGGGTTTATGTTCAGCAACTGACACATCAAACAATTCATGGTCAGTTTATCCTTGTCACTGCTCCTGAGAACGTTATCCTGCCTGTGTCTTATATGAAAGTGACGAAAAAGCAGCTTGCTGATTTTGCCTTCCCCCGAATGATCAGCATCTTTCTGGAAAATAAATTTATATGACCTGAATTTCCTGTCAACTTTACCAAAAGATTTTAATGTTTCTGCTCTATGAATTTTGTAAATTTATAATACAGGATTCATCCGTAATCTATTGCATGATTTGTCCTTAGACCCTTAGGATATTGAGTTTACAACGAATTGAACAGGCAGGCTGATTATTAACTATCAAAATTGTTATTATGAGAGGCGTAAACAGGGTAATGTTGATTGGAAATCTCGGTAAAGATCCCGATGTCCAGGTGCTTGAAGGAAATATTGCTGTAGCCAAATTTCCGCTTGCAACCACGGAAACTTTCAAAGACAGGGCAGGGAAGTTAATCTCTCAAACTGAGTGGCACACTGTTGTCTTATGGCGCGGCCTTGCAGAGCTTGCCCAGAAATATCTTCACAAAGGCAGCCTTGTTTACATTGAAGGACGACTGAGAACGAGGAGCTGGGAAGATAAGGAAGGCGCTAAAAAATTCTCAACAGAAGTTGTAGGAGATAACCTCATCATGCTTGATAAAAGGACAGATGCAGGACATCATAACGGGCCCGGTGGTGCGCATCACGGTAATGTTGAAGGCTTTCATACCGGGGATCTGCCCCCTATAGATGAACCTTCCCAGGATCTGCCGTTTTGATCTGTTAACCAACGATAATTTTCCCGGGGGTTGCGCTTACCTGATTGTGCGGGCAAAAAAAAATAAAAATGAACGGATGAAATAAGGGTATATATTTCTGCTTCATAACAAATTATTGATAATTTCGCTTACAATGTATTAATAAGGGCAGGCCGTTTGACCTGCCTTTATGTTGAAAAAACCCAATTGCTTTGGATATCCCTTTATTGAATTTTTTTCTGTTTGATCAATTCCAGCCAATACTTCTGGTCGCAAGCATCCAGGCTACAACAATTCTGGCCGCGATTGTGCTATTGTTACTTATTCTTTCATTTTTCATCTCCGGGGCGGAAGTTGCTTTTTTCTCACTTACATATCGCGATATCAATATGTTGAAAACCAAGCAGGACGCCGGCTGGAAACGGATAACAAACCTGCTGGAAGATCCACGCACCCTGCTTGGCTCTTTAAGGGTTGCAAGTATCCTTATCAATATCGCAATTATTATTCTATCAAATATTCTGATAGACCAGATCTTTCCACAACAGCTTGGGTGGCAGATAATAAGATTTTTACTTAAGATCTTTCTTATAAGTTTTGTGCTGATCCTTATAGGACAGGTGCTACCAAAGATCAGGGCCGGTCAGAACAATCTCCGGGTGGCTTATGAAGCATCCTATCTCGTTGAGATTATCTACTATCTTTTTCGCAAGCTCGGCACATCTTTAATGGCCATGTCTGAGCGCATCGAAAAGTTCATGGGAGGGAGTACTTCAAGAGCTTATTCCCAGCAACAACTCGAAGCCGCAATCAAGTCTACTATCCATGAAGAAGAAGAACAGCGCATACTGGCAGGCATATATAAGTTCAGGCATATCACTGTAAAACAAATTATGAGGACGCGTCTTGATGTGAATGGTATTTCATTCAACATCAGTTTCAAAGAACTGAAACAAAAGATCGAAGAGCTGCATTATTCGAGATTACCTGTATACAAGTCGAGTCTCGATGATATTGTCGGTATGATTCATAGCAAAGACCTGATTCCCCATTTGAATCAACCTAATGATTTTGAGTGGAGCAGCCTTATGCGTATCCCATATTTTGTGCATGAACAAAAATTCATTGAAGATCTTCTCAAAGAGTTTCAGACAAAAAGGATTCACTTTGCTGTTGTTGTTGATGAATTCGGTGGAACAAGCGGGATCGTTACGCTTGAAGATGTTCTTGAAGAAATTATTGGTGAGATAAAAGATGAGTTTGATGAAGAGGAAAGTGGCAATAAAAAGATAGATGAAGACAACTATATTTTTGAAGGCAAGACCATGATCAATGATGTCTGTAAGTTGATGAATCTTTCCCTTGATACCTTTGATAAAGTAAGGGGAGAAAGCGATTCGCTTGCAGGTCTTATTCTTGAAATTTCCGGCGAAATTCCTAAAGCAAATGATATAGCCATTGTTGGAGATTTTGAGTTCACAACGCTTGAGGTTGAAAAGAACCGGATCCGTAAAGTGAAGGTTTCGATCGTCAGGCAAAAAAGCTGATTTGTTTGCCGTTCCTTCCTCCTATTAACTATTGAAACATGATCCGATCGATTTTTATACTTGTGTTTATTGCCCTGGTGGCTTGTAACAGCGACTATACTCTCAGGCAGCGCGGATACTTTAAAATCGATTTCCCTGAACATCAGTACCAGAAATACGATCAGCCGGGAAGTCCATATTCATTTGAATATCCTGTATATGCGAAAATTGTCCGCGACACCACTTTCTTCGAAGCCAAACCTGAAAACGATTATTGGATCAATATTGACTTCCCGCAATTTTATGGAAAGATTTATATCAGCTACAAGGAAATAAAAAAGAGCAATTTTGATTCGCTGGTCGCTGATGCTTTTAAGATGACATATAAACATACTTCGAAAGCTACAGAGATCCGGGATTCTCTTATGAAGACCCCGATGGGATTGACTGGTGTTTTTTTCCAGGTTGGCGGGAATGCTGCTACGGCAAAGCAGTTTTTTGTTACTGATTCAGTCAAACATTTTGTGAGAGGTGCATTATATTTTGATGCATCTCCAAATGCAGATTCTTTGGGTGTTGTAAATAATTTCCTTGAACAGGATATGAAGCACCTGATCAATACCCTCAGGCTAAAATAACTTCGCCGGTAGATTTTGTTCTCATATTGAGAATGTTTATTTTAAATTCGGGTGATATTTATTCCAAAACAAACAATCTTCAAAACAAACAATCTCCGGTATAGTGAAGAAACTCCTGCTTAACACTCTTCTGAGCCTTATTCATTTCATGCTTTTTGCTCAGCCAGGTAATATTCAGCAAAACAGCGGTTCACCAGAAATAAAAACAAAGGGAGAAACGAGACTGGAAGATAGTCTGCACCAAAACCTCGCACTGGCTACAAATCCTTACGATTTAGTCAAATGGCAGGGGGAACTGGCCGAATATTATATTGGCATCGATAACAAAAGGTCTGAAGATTTTGGAAAAAAGATGCTGGAAACTGCGGAATCAAGCCGGGATAGAAAACTGATCATTTTGGCGATGCTCAAAAGAGCCGGTAACTTTTATGATAATGGAAACACGCAGGAATTTGTCAGGAAAGGAACAGAGTTTTCACAGAATGCGCTTGATATGGCAAGGAACAGTAATCTTGAAGAACTAATGGCCTGGTGCTATATCTATCTTTCGAGGGGCGCCAGGGCAAATGGTGAAATTGAAAAAGGGCTGGGTTACTCTAATCATGCGATGTCTCTTTCTATATCGATCAAAAGTGATTCGCTTAAAGTATCGGCTTATAATTCTTTAGGTAGTAGTTACCTGTATAAAAAGGAAAAGTTGCTGGCTTATAGAAATTACCTGGCGGCACTGGACCTGGCCGAACAGACAAATAAATATGAACTCGTAAAAAACTGTTACCTGAGGATGATTGATTTCAATCGTTCGCTGGAAAACTGGGACAGGGCCAAAGACTATCAGTTCAGGCTGGATAGCATGGCAAGGAAAAACAATCGGTATTATGATGTGCTGATCGGATATAATTCAATGGGTGCATTGTATGCCGGTGCTAAACAATACGATTTCGCGAGGATGTACTATGACAAGGCAATCGCACTTTCCGACACACTGGAATTCAGGATTTATAAACTTAATAGTTATCTGAGTATTGTTAATCTCTACCTGATGAGCAACCAGTATAAAGAAGCGCTGGCATATTTCGAAGAGAAAAAAGAGCTGCGGGATTTTCTGAATACAGCCGGTATGGGTTATTTACTTGACCAGGGCTACGGTTCGCTATATACATATGTTGGTAAATATGATTCGGCAGCATATTATTTTAAAAAAGCTGAACCATATTTTGAAACATACGGTACCAAACCATATAAGTTCTTTTTTTATACCACTTACTCTGATTACTTCAAAAAGACCGGCGACTTTAAACAGGCAATACACTACTGGGAAAAGGCAGAGGCCATAGGAAAACAGATTAACAGTTTTGATATGATCATTATGGCTGCAGCTAATCTGGATTCTTTAAATACAATGACCGGAGATTATCAGAAGGCCTACCTCTATAAAACATTGCATGATAAATACAGGGATAGCGTTGACAACCTAACCAAAGAAAAGGATCTGTTAATGGCCGAAGTGGATAGTGAAAAACAAAGAGCAGAAAAAATGCAGGCGGCCAGGATGGAAGAAACCAGGCGTCGGCATAACCTCCAATATATGGGCATTACGGCTGCTATTGCCAGTATTTTTATTTTATTGGTAATGGCCGGTGCATTCAGGGTGTCGGCGCAAACAATAAAAATTATCGGCTTCTTTGCTTTTATTTTTCTGTTTGAGTTTATTATCCTGCTGGCAGATAACCAGATACATCATCTCACACATGGAGAACCCTGGATGGTACTTGCCATAAAAATCGTTTTAATCGCCATGCTTTTGCCACTACACCACTGGCTGGAAGAAAAAGCGGTCCATTATCTTACTTCAAAGTCAATTTTAAGACTTAACCGAAACCGCCTCTTTGGACGCGGAGACAAAATACCCGCATCTGTTCCTGTTGAAAATTTTAAGGATACCAATTAGGGCGCTTCAACTTTGTGATTGAGCTTATTGGTTACATTTGTAAAAAAAGCATTGTGATAGCAATAGATAATGTTCTCATTAGTGAAAATGTGATATCCGAGCAATTTGTGTGTGATCTTACAAAATGCAAAGGTGGATGTTGTGAGGATGGTGATGCCGGGGCACCTCTTGAAAAAGAAGAGCTCGCGATCATCAATGAGATCTTCGAGACAGTGAAGCCCTATCTATCCAAAGATGGATTGGGATGGATCGAGAAGCATGGTCGCTATGTGTACGATGTCGAGTTCGGCTGGGTAACCCCGACCATTGAAGGTAAACTTTGCGCTTATGGTTTTCACGATGAAAACGGAGTGATTAAATGCGCCATTGAACAAGCATATCGTGATGGAAAGGTCAGCTGGAAAAAGCCTATCAGCTGTCACTTTTATCCTATTATCACAAAAGCAGGTAAAAAAGGAGACTTTGACCGGATGAATTACGAGCCCAGGGAAGGTTTGTGCAAGCCCGCTTGTTCTCTTGGCAAAAAATTAAAAGTACCGGTTTACCAGTTTCTCAGGGAACCTATCATAAGAAAGTATGGCGAAGATTTCTATAACGCTCTCGACAAGGTTGCACAGGATTATTTTGAAATTAAGAAGAAGTAACCGGCCGCTTTAAGCGACGTTTGTTTGCACCAGGCAGGAAATAAATTATGTCAGAAAACGCTTCCACATTCAAAGCAAAAAGTACAATCAAATCTGCTGACCTTGATCACCGGTTCAAGGTGAATTTCAATATCAGCAAATACAACAATGCCGTGCCCCAGGGCAAACTTCAATTCCCCGATACCGGGCTGGCGAGAGAAAGGGCAAAAAATATCAAATGGCGCGCGCTCGAAACCTTAGATCAGCAACTGGAAGATTTCGAAGCAAATTTTACCAGGCGTGGTGGAAAAGTAATCTGGGCGAACGATGACAAACAGGCGCTGGCCGCGGTATTGGAAATTTGTAAAGCCAAAAACTGCCGTTCGGTCGTGAAAAGCAAGAGCATGGTCACTGAAGAGATCCATCTCAATAAATTCCTGACCGATAATAATATTGAAAGTGTTGAAACCGATCTTGGTGAATACATTCAACAACTGGATGGCGAACCACCTTATCATATTGTAACGCCAGCTATGCATAAAAGCAAGGAAGACGTTGCAAAATTGTTTTATGAAAAACTGGGAACGCCCCCGAATCTCAATCCTCAACAACTCACGCTTGTAGCAAGGGAAAAGCTAAGAACAAAATACCCGGTTGCCGAGATCGGTGTAACCGGCGCGAATTTTATAATAGCCGATACGGGTTCCATTGCGGTTACAGAAAATGAAGGAAATGCAAGGCTTAGTGCTGCATTTCCAAAAACACATATAGTGATTGCCGGGATCGAAAAGATCATTCCTTCGTTGACGGATCTTGCTTTATTCTGGCCATTGCTTTCTACTTATGGTACAGGGCAGAAAGTAACAGTTTACAATACAATTTTCAGCGGTCCCCGTCAACCAGGTGAGTCTGACGGGCCAGAAGAAATGTATGTGATACTGCTTGATAATGGTCGTACCAATATTCTTGATAATCCTGTTTCCAGGGAAAGTCTTTACTGTATACGATGTGGGGCTTGTCTCAATGCCTGTCCTGTTTACAAAAATATAGGTGGTCATGCTTATGGCTCAACCTACAGCGGACCGATCGGGGCTGTGATTACACCCCGGCTCAGCGGGCTGAAGGATTGGAAACATCTTAGCAACGCCTCTTCATTGTGCGGTAATTGCACGGAGGTTTGTGCTGTTAAAATCAATCTGCATGAACTGTTATTGGAAAACCGTTACGAGGCGGCAGATAAGGGACTTACTTCAACTGGTGAAAAACTCGCCTGGAAACTTTGGAGAAAAGCTAGTCTGAATCGTGGGATGATGAACCGGGGAAACAAAAAAATAAAGAACTGGTTGGTTAATAAGGCTTTCAGCGGCTGGACGGCTCACCGGGCGGAACTGGATTTTTCAGAAAAAACCTTCAACCAGCTTTGGAAAGAAAAATTCAGCCCTGCTGAAAAAAAGTGAGCCCCACTGGAAAATTGAGCAGTGAAAAAAATGAGTCCTACTGGAATAAATTGAGCCCTACTGAAAAAAATTGAGCCCTACTGGAATAAATTGAGCCCGTAGTTTGCAAAATCAAAAGATACTTCTTATAAAGGCATAAAAATATTGACATTGAGAGGGGAGAATTGTATTATTGAATAAAAGTCCGCCGGCTTGATGTTATCAGTCTATACCTCAGAAATCACCCCCAGGCTACAATATATTCTTGAATTTATTGGGAAAGAAATATTTGACGAACCCCTGGACATCACTTCTGATAAACAGGCTTTTCTCAGCGCCACCACTTTTAAAATTAATTATTCTAACGAAGCATTTGGAGATGAAGTTTATTGGATTTCCCCGGTTCCGCTCCTGTTTCAAAATGACATAAAGGAACAAGAGCCTGATGTTTTCGCTTTTGAAAAAGGAAAAGCACTCTACAAAACCGATGGCGATTTTGCATTCGATATTTTTGCAGCATCTTTCTTTCTCATCACGAGGTATGAAGAATATCTTAAACATAAAGAAGATGAATACGGAAGATATGCACATACAAATTCTTTGGCTTACCGCGAGCGGTTTCTTGATCTGCCAATGATAAATATCTGGCTGGTCTCTTTTAAAGATTCATTGCAGTCGAAGTTTGCTGGCCTGAAATTTAAACGACAACAGTTTTCCTGCAACATTACCTACGATATAGATATCGCCTATTCTTACCTGCATAAAGGTGCTTTAAAGACCATTGCAGGTTTTGTCCGTTCGTTGTTAAAATGGAAGTGGAAAGAGATTGATGATCGCTGGCTCGTGTTAACAGGAAAAAAGCAGGATCCCTTTGATTGTTTCGAATGGCTTGATGCGCTTCATTTATACTGTCGTATTAAACCCTATTATTTTTTTCTTGTTGCAAAAAAACAAGAGGGCTATGATAAAAATATCTCAACAGATGTTAAGCCTTTCCGTGAGCTCATTGAATACTATGCATCAAAATATGAAGTCGGTCTGCATCCCTCCTGGAGAAGTGGCGACCATCCGCGGTTGTTAAAAGAAGAACTTGAATGGCTTGAAGTAGTAACAGACAAACCTGTTGTTTCAAGCAGGCAGCATTATATAAGATTCAAAACACCGGAAACGTTCAGAACGTTGATTGATGCAGGCTTGAGACATGATTTCTCTATGGGCTATGGTACTATTAACGGATTCAGGGCTTCCGTTTGCTCATCCTACAAATGGTACGATCTGCAGAGGGATCAAACGACCGAACTTGTTATTTGTCCATTTTGTTTTATGGATGCAAACTCATTCTATGAGCAAAAGCAAACACCGGAACAAACCTATATGGAACTGGTAAAGTACTACGAACTGGTTAAAAAATTAAACGGCAACTTCATTCCAATCTGGCACAACCATATTTTAGGCAGTGATTCTCAATTCAAAGGCTGGAAGGAAATGTTTGAATTGTTTATGAAGGAAACTGTTTACTGGGATGCTTATTCGGATATACCGGTTGGGTGATTTTGACTTTTTTTAACCAGCACTATTATGCAAGAGTTTTTGGTCGCTTCTTCGCACCGTTGGGAGCAGGATTGTGCCTTTTTGCGGCTGTGTCCCGTGGTTAATACCTTTGCTCATGCTGGGAGTGGTTGTTGTCTCCGATCGGCTTTTTTGCGCAGGTTTGCTTTCTTTGTTTACTAGCATTATTATGCAAGAGTTTTTGGTCGCTTCTTCGCACCGTTGGGAGCTGGATTGTGCCTTTTTGCGGCTGTGTCCCGTGGTTAATACCTTTGCTCATGCTGGGAGTGGTTCTTGTCTCCGATCGGCTTTTTTGCCCTGATCAGCTTTGTTAGGGTTTCTTCCAGTGCTGGTTGCAGTATCGCCCTGATCGGCTTCAGTAACTCCGACCACGGTACGAAGGCCGCTCAAAGGCACAATCCCGCTCCCAACTAGCTCATCCACTTGGGGGAATATCATACTAGCATAACAATTCTTACCAGTCCGCTATAGCAGGTTCCTTGTCTCATCATTCAATCAGCCTCAAATCATGTGTATAAGCCAATCACTTAATCAGTCATAGATGACAATTGAGCTGATATTCGTTTTGCAATTCTCTTCCCGGTCTAATTTACAAACCGATCTCACATTCGATTGGGGGAAATAACCCGGCTGCTTTCAAACGTAGCCACCCGCAAACACAGCCATCCGTAAACACCGCCACCCGCAAACAATGCTGCCTGCAAACGTAGCAACCCGCAAACGATGCCACTTGCAAACGCTGAATCACTACTGCGCTGAATCATTGCCAGGTTGTAACGAGCAATCGATGCAATACCCATCGTTATTTTTTCCTCTGCGCTATAGGGAATATTATTAATGCACTGGAACCAGATTGCTTGCGAATTAGATGAAAAGAATGCAAATGCAATGATGCACAACCGAAATTTCGGTAGCTAAGATTGTTGCAATCGGATTTTTGACAAGCGTTTTTCCGATAACCGGATGGCTGGCAACAGTAATTCAGAGAACGGTAACACAGCAATGTCATTTCAATTTCTGCAATGCCGATAATGTCAATGCCGGTTATTGCAATAAGAGAATGTTGAATTTTGTTGTATAAGTCGCATATCCCTAAGTGAACGAGATTAGAACGTGCAGGATGGGCCTGAGGTTGGTTTGATTGCCACCTTCGATTCCTGCCCGGAGTTACCGAGGCCGATCAGGGCCCAACAGCGACCACACTACAAGCATACCTAAAAAAGCCGATCAGGGAACAAAAAGCCGATCGGAGACAACAGCAGAGAACGGCATGAACAATGGTATTAACCAGGAATCACAGTGGCAAATCAAACCAACCGAAAGGCCCATCCGGCGAAGGGAAGAACCGAGTGAACGCCATGAACCTGCAACATCAACATCTAGCCAATAAGGCAACCAGCACTACAAGCATACCTAAAAAAGCCGATCAGGGAACTAAAAGCCGATCGGAGACAACAACAGAGAGCGGCAAAACGAAACGTATTAACCAGGAATCACAGCGGCAAATCAACCCAACCGAAAGGCCCATCCGGCGAAGGGAAGAACCGAGTGAGCGCCATGAACGTGCAACGTCAACAATGTTAACAAATTCAATAAGCTCACGGCTTCAGCGAATCAGGCAAAAAATGCCAGTAACCAAAAGGACCAGGTTTGCCATATACTTCCAAGTTTCACGTTCCACGTGGAACATTAACCTTTTGCAGATCATTCGAAAATCAAAATGTAATTTTGCGTCATGTTTCCAGAATATGATGTCATCGTTGTAGGAGCCGGTCATGCCGGTTGTGAAGCTGCCGCTTCAGCAGCAAATCTTGGATCGAAAGTGCTGTTAGTGACTATGAATATGCAGACTATCGCCCAAATGAGTTGTAACCCCGCCATGGGCGGCATAGCCAAGGGACAAATAGTGCGGGAGATAGATGCCATCGGTGGTTACTCAGGGATTGTAAGCGACGAGAGCATGATTCAATTTCGGATGCTGAATCGCTCAAAAGGACCAGCAATGTGGAGTCCCCGATCCCAGAATGATCGAATGCTCTTTGCCACAAGATGGCGCGAAATGCTTGAGCAAACTCCTAATGTGGATTTCTACCAGGACATGGCAAAATCAATCATCGTGAAAGATGGCCGGGCATGCGGTATAATAACCGGACTTGGGCATGAAGTGAGATCGAAATCGGTGGTGATCACAAGTGGCACCTTCCTGAATGGAGTGATACACATAGGAGATCAGAAATTTGGAGGGGGCAGGGTAGCAGAGAAGGCCGCAACCGGCATAACGGAACAACTGGTTAGTCTTGGTTTTGAGGCAGATCGACTCAAAACCGGCACTCCACCCCGGATCGATGGAAGAAGTCTTGATTATAGCAAAATGGAAGAACAGGCTGGTGATGAGTTAATTACCGGCTTCTCTTATCTTGACACGAAAAAACCTAAAATACAAAGGAGCTGTTGGATAACTTATACAAATACAAAAGTGCATGACCTGCTGAAAACAGGCTTCGATCGCAGTCCAATGTTTACCGGCAGAATTGAAGGAGTAGGACCCCGCTACTGTCCAAGTATTGAGGATAAAATCAACCGCTTTGCTGAAAGGGACCGTCACCAATTGTTTATTGAACCGGAAGGCTGGAACACGGTCGAAATTTATGTAAACGGATTCTCTACTTCACTACCGGAAGAAGTGCAGTACGAAGCTCTTCGTAATGTGCCTGGTTTTGAAAAGGTGAGGATGTTCAGACCCGGCTATGCCATCGAATACGACTATTTCCCACCCACACAGCTTAAGCATAACCTGGAAACGAAGTTAATAAAAAACCTATTTTTTGCTGGCCAGATTAATGGCACCACCGGCTATGAAGAAGCTGCATGTCAGGGACTTATGGCGGGAATCAATGCCCACCAGGCCACCCATGACCTGGAACCATTCACTCTTAAAAGATCGGAAGCTTATATTGGGGTACTCATAGATGACCTGATAAATAAAGGCACCGAAGAACCTTACCGCATGTTCACATCACGCGCAGAATTCAGAACACTTTTGCGCCAGGATAATGCAGATCTACGTCTCACGGAAAAAAGTTACCGTTTGGGCCTTGCTTCACAGGAACGTATGGATAAGGTGATAGCCAAAAAAGATGGAGCAGCCAAAATCAGACAAATCCTGAAAGAATTTTCGATTGAACCTGAAGAGTCGAAATCATTTCTTGAAAGCCAGGGAACCACAGGTCTCCTGCAAAAACAAAAAGCTCTGCAGGTTTTATTAAGACCATCACTTAGTCTCCCTGAAATGATGAAAGGGTTACCGAGACTGGCTGATAAACTCAAAGAATTTTCGCTTGAAACAATTGAACAGGCAGAGATCCAGGCCAAATACGAAGTGTACATAGAAAAGGAAAAAGAACTTGTACAAAAAATGGGACAACTCGAAGAACTGGCTATACCCGATAATTTCAATTACGATAGAATTTCATCGCTGTCAACCGAAGCACTTCAAAAATTCAAAAAGATAAAACCAGCAACTCTTGGCCAGGCCAGCCGCATCAGCGGTGTAAATCCAAGTGATGTTCAAATACTCATGGTGTACATGGGAAGATAAAGCAAGAGAATTATGAATTATGAGTTATGAATTATGAAAGGTTTTTCACTCTTCATTTAACTCATAACTAAACTCATAACTCATAATTCCTTAACGGTCTTACCATCGTCGAGCCTTAAATATTTGGTGATGACAGAAGGAACATCTTGTACATAGTGTGAAACATAAATTAACGAGGTTCCGAATCCGATACAAATTGAATTAACCAATGCTATAAAAGCGGCAGTCTGATCTTCATCCAATCCCTGGCACGGCTCATCAAGAACAAGCATTTGTGGTGCCTTGATCAGTGCTCTGCCAAGTAACGCGAGACGCTGCTGACCACGTGACATAGAACGTAAGGACTTATCTTCACAGTCATTGAGATTCAGTATTTTCAACCAGGTTTTAACTGCCGATTTCTGCTCATCATTAAGCAACCTGAATAGTCCAATGGTATCAAAAAACCCGGAAGCAAGTATTTCCCAACATGACGCAGCCTGGTCGAAGAAAAGATGAAGCTCCGGAGAAACATAACCAATATTGCGTTTAATATCCCAGATACTTTCGCCGGTTCCTCTCCTGCGATCAAACAAGTAGATTTCGTTTGCATATGCCTGTGGATTGTCGCCGGTGATCAAACTTAGCAAGGTTGACTTCCCGGCACCATTAGGGCCCGACAAGGACCAGCATTCACCGCGCCTGATTTCCCAATTCAACTTGTCAAGAACAATCTTATCGCCATATTGGATATGTACATTAATCATCCGTACAGCATAAGCAAAATTGGTGGCCTCCGCTGGTTTTAATGAACGCAATAAACCCTGATCAATCGCCGAATCACTATGAAGATGTGAAGCGTGATCGTCCAAAAAATGCTGCCTCAGTCCATAGAAAATAAGTCTCCCTTTTTCAAGGACAGCAACATGAGTGACTAAAGATGAAAGTGCAGCAGGTCCTGATATAAGTATAATCTGGACTCCCTGATCTTTTAGCACACATAAAATATTCTCCAGGATTACACGACCTGAAACATCAAGGCCCAAAAATGGATTATCCAGGATTAAAACATCCGGCTTAGCCTGGAGTTTTTGAGCAAGTTGAAGCCTTTTGTTCTCGCCGTTAGATAATTGTAGAATGGCTCTATCTAACAACTCCCGCAAATGCAATAGGTCTATCCATTTATTATCGCTCGTCAACAAATCTGATACCCTCAAAGACTGATCGGATTCGGATGCATTAAAACGCTGTTGATAATAAAAATCTGAGGTATTGGAAAGATTCTTAAAGTTGTGTTCCTGGGAAATAAACTCAACATGAACGGGATCCCCGAAACCTTTGAATTTAACAGTACCTGAGTGAAACAGATCACCCGTAATAACCTTTGCGAGGCTGGTCTTACCACTACCCGAAGCACCAGTAATAGCAAGTGTCTGTCCTTTATCAATTGTCAGACTAACATCATCCAGCAGCAATTCAGATCCTAGTCTTAAGCAAACTTTATTTAATTCTATCAATACCAATATTTTTGAAAGGGTGATGAATTGATGGTGAAAATTAATGATGAAAATTAATGATGAAAATTAATGATGATGACTAATGGTGATGATTAATAGCGACAACAAATATTGACGACTAATAATGATGCTTAATAGTGACAATAAATACTGACGACCAAATGATGACGGCTAATGATGATGCTTAATAGTGATAATTAATAGTGATTACTAATAGTGATTACTAATGATGATGATTAGTGATGATGATGATTAGTGATGATGATGATTAATGATGAATAATATCAAACAAATAAAGATAATAAATCATGCCTGTGAAGCCGGCTAAACGCACAAGTAAAAAGCCTCCGCAAAAACGTGAGGCTTTAATAACTTTACTGACTTGATAAATCCGAGGGTTAACAACTCAGGTTAACAACTCATGATTATCAGAGTCTCCCTATTTGAATGTAAAGCGTGCTGAAACACCAAAGTTAGGATTGAAGTCTTCATCGTAAGGATTTACGAGATAAAGTGAAGGACGAAAATCCGCAGATACAGCTAAAGGAAAATTAAATTTATATTCAACTCCACCAGTCGGGAACAGGGCAAACCCGAATCCTTCTTCATATCTATCGTTATCGGCAAAACTATTTAAAACGGTAAGTCCTCCACCGACAAACCATTTAAAACCCTCAATACTTCCAATCGGGAAATGATACTGGTAGGCAGCAGATGCGCTGACATTTGTACGCCCATAGGAAAAATGTCGCGCCCCGGCATTAAATTCAAAAGCACTTGGCTCGGAAACAAAAAGTTTGAATGATGCAGAAATAGCGTCGTAATAACTTCCACTAAAGCGCAGCCCGATACCAGCTTTATAGTCCGGTCCGTTAACCTGGGCAAAACTTACACTGGTGATACAAACTCCTACAATCAGGGTTAAAAAGAACTTTTTCATGTTTTTAATCTTTAAACGTTCACAATCAAAAATAGAACCAACCGCATAAACCGATGATTATTATGTTAATGCGTTTTTCGAGTCGCAAAGGTATGTCCCGTAAAGTCTAAAAAAAAATCACATGAATATGTATCTGGTATCTTTAATACCATCCCTCGAATTATATTACTTTAGTGCATTAAATAACCCTAAAATATTCCCAACATGAAATTGCTAAAAGGCGGGGCGTTGTTCGCCCTGGGTTTAATGGCTCTGAGTTCCGCCATTGCACAAAAAGTCAAACTGATCGAAGGAGATTTGTCTGCCGTAAAAAATGAAAAGTCAATTAACACCGAATTTTCTTACGACAAAATGAAAGTCGGCAAGTTTGATGACGAAGCTGAATACGTAAACAAAAAGAAAGAAGAATATAATAAGAAAGAAGCGGGCAGGGGTGATACCTGGGCCACACGCTGGGTTGACGACAGAGAAGAAAAATTCGAACCACAGTTTAATGAGCTCTTCGAAAAAACTTCGATGATGACCATCACTCCCAAATCGAAATACACGTTGATTTACAAAACTACATTTACAGAACCCGGCTTCAACATCGGGGTAATGAGAAAAAATGCAACTATCGATGGTGAAGCCTGGATCGTTGAAACTGCCGACAAAAACAAAGTGATCGCAAAGATCTCCATTGCAAAAGCACCGGGAAGAATGTTCGGTGGTTTTGACTTTGATACCGGCGAAAGAATCCAGGAAGCTTATGCAATGGCAGGTAGAGCCGTTGCTAAGATGATTGTAAAATAAATTGTGTGAAGTAAGTTGTGAGGTAAATATTAATTCAAAAAGCGGAGACCCAAATAAGTCTCCGCTTTTTTCAATGTTATATATAGTTTGTAGCAGCCTCGTTTGTAACAGGCTCACTTGTTACCGTCTCGTTTGGTACCGTCTCGTTTGTTACCGTCTCGTTTGGTACCGTCTCGTTTGTTACCGTCTCGTTTGGTACCGTCTCGTTTGGTACCGTCTCGTTTGTTACCGTCTCGTTTGTAGCCGTCTCGTTTGTAGCCGTCTTGTTTGTTGCTGTCTCGTTTTATTCCGCCTTAACTTTTCTTCCTGCATTTTAGCAAGGTGTGACTAAGCCCTATGCCATCAATATCTTCATAGATTTCAAATCCACCCGCCTTAACAGCATCAATGAATATCCTTGAATCATACATCTGGCTGTTACCATTGGCAAGTGCCGTGAAATATATCGATGTTTGCTGAAGACAAAAAGCTGCAGCTTCAAAACGCTGCCGGTCCCAGAATGCCTCCAGGATAAACATGGTACCTCCCGGTTCAAGCGCCTCATAACACCTCTCAATAATGGATGTTATTTCTGCCTCTGAAAAACAATCAAGGAACTGGCTCATCCAGATTGCATCATGTCCTTTAGGAAGCGGTTGTGTTTTATCCAAAAGATTAACAGGGAAAAATGAAACCCTGTCCGCCAGTCCAAGATCAGCAATTCTTGATTTCGCCATAGTAACCTGTCCTGGCAAATCCACTATTGTTATCCGAACATTTTTATCATAGAGAGATGAAGCAATTGCCCACTTACCTGTGTTACCCCCGATATCCATCAGCTTGTTAATCTTCTGTCCATAAACCAAAGGAAGAACAAGCGGAAATGAATTATCTGAAAAGAAGTGATCAAAAGCGAACCAGCTTTTTTGGATATGAGGTGGCAATTGGGAAAGGCCCTCATAAATGGTGTTCCAGCCTCCCAGCTCTTTAAGCCCTTCTGGTTTACCGGTTTTGATACTTTCTTCCAGGTGAAACAGTCCTTTATAATTTACATCATGGATGAAGTCCATATTGATCCGTGTCAGTGGATCATGTAAAGTGAAATGCCCCGTTTTTGTAATTGAATATTTTCCGTTATTAATAATTACGAGTCCGATACCAAGAGAAGACTCAAGTAACACCCTCAGACCGTAATCCGGGAGATTTACTGCCTGGAGAATCTCCTGGTGAGTTAACCCCTGTTTGCCCGCCTCTTCGATCACAGTTAAAATGCCAGCATCACGCATGATACGCGCTACCTGGAAAACGACCGGCCCAAATGCAATAAATTGAGCCATTTCTTTGGCCTCGAGAGCCGACTTCTTATCCTTGTTAAATAAATTCATCCTTTCATTTTTATTTTAATGGCCTGTCTGACCTGATCTGCAGGTGATTTAATTTAAATACCCTGACTTCCTGCCTTAAGTACCCTGCGACTTTCTGCTTTAAATACCCTGACTTCCTGCTTTAAATAACCAGCCCTGGCAATATTCGTTAAAAAGCTATTTCAGGTGCTTGTATTTATGTGTTTAATAGTTGAAGTCCATTTATTGGAAAAGATATTGGGAAAACTTATAAGGAAGTGTCTGAGGAAGCATTATTGATCGAAATTAATGGCCGGATCCGCCTGCTCCAGGTAATCTCTTATTCTTGCCAGGTCCCGGTATTTGGGAGTGTCCTCGATAAACTTAGGAAATATTTCCCTCATTTCCCGGTAAACACCCGCCGTGACCGGTGATAGTTTTGATGCACAATCCAGGTAGTCTACCCCC
>NZ_DATHKG010000102.1:0-23456 GCF_035489435.1 Flavitalea sp. | reverse complement strand
ATCATGAATATTATTGAGTTTGTTTACACTGATTATTTCTTTAAGCATCAGCTCCACCCATGAGGGAATGCCGGTGATACTTCCAATGTCCCAGCCGGGGGCTTCCTCCGCAATTTTCCTTACCCGCTCGTCCCAGTCTTCAATTGAGGAGATTTCAAAACCAGGTTTGTAAAAACTTTTGAACCAGGTGGGTATATTCGCAGCGCTGATTCCGCTTATTTCACCTTCCTGGTGATCTTCGGCCTGGAGCAGGCTGGTACTGCTTCCGAGCATCATGATCTGCTTTTCAAAAAAGTCACCCGGAAGCTCGAAGTTTGTTAGACTCATCACTTGTTGCATACCTGATTTACGGATCGAGTTGATCATATCATCTGTAACAGGAATATACTTTTTGTTGCTGGTAGTTCCACTGCTGAGGGCAAAAAACTTTTGTCCACCGGGCCAGGTTACATTCTGATGTCCATCTATCAGGTACTTCCACCATTCTGAATAGATCTTGTCGTAATCATGGTATGGAACATTTTGTTGAAATGAATTTACCAGGTCCTTACTTTGAAGGATTTCACCGAATTTATATTTTCTGCCAAAAGCTGTTAACCTGGCTTTTTTAAGCAACTGTTTGAGCACGGCTTTCTGTGCCTTTACCGGGTTCGGGTCGGAACTGATATAACCTTTAAAATCGATTGCCTTTTTAATAACTTCACCTATCAGCGCCATAGAGTTCTGTTTACCTCACTTTGCAATTTTTATGCCCCAACAAAATCCACGAACTTTAACAATTATGCACAATGCTCAAAAGAATCCTCCCTTGCGAAAATCAATATTGATGCTACTCGCTTTATGTGGATGGTTTGCACTGGCAGCCCAGATGAAATTGAATATCGGAAGCAAAGCGGCGTCATTACCTGAAATCCTCACCAGGTATTTCAGTTATTTCACATTGCTCACAAACCTGGTTGTGGCGGTTGTTTGCACTTCAATCCTGCTATTACCTGATTCAGCCACAGGCAGATTTTCTGCCCGGTACACCACACAAACAGCGGCAACTACTTATATACTGATTGTAGGCATTGTTTATAACCTTGTGCTCAGACCCCTCTGGAAACCCACTGGTTTGCAGAAGCCGGTTGATGAATTGCTGCACACCATTGTACCTTTGTTGTTTCTTTTGCAGTGGATCTTTTTTGTGAAAAAAAATCAGTTGCCATACAAGGCCATATTACCCTGGTTACTTTACCCGCTTATTTATGTAATTTTTGTATTAACACGCGGATCTTTTTCCAGATTCTATCCATACCCTTTCATTGATCTTAGCAAATTATCCATCCTGCAGGTTTTTATTAACTCCGCAGGAATCGCGGTAGCGGTGATTGTTGTTTCGGCAACATTAATTTTTTTTGGAAACAGGCGTACATAAAATTCTATTAAACAATTATCACTTATCCCGGTTTACTGTCCTCAGCCCAGACTCACTGATTTCATTTTTCATCCAGGTTTCCACTACATACTTTCCCAGCGCTTTTCCCATGGTAAGTGCAGTTTCATTGTCTACCTTGAAATGAATTCCTGCATAAAACCGGGAATCCGCACAGTCTTGCGCCAGCTGGTGAAATTGTTTTGCGTCTGCCGGAAAAAAATATTCCAATACCGCAGCAGTAGCACCGGCACCAGCTGCGTGGCCCGAAGGATAGCCTGGAAACGGTGGCGTTTGTATCAAAGGTTTGAAAGTGCTGTCATACTGTGATGGTCTTATGCCCCAGTAAGCATATTTCGCATCAAAAACGGCAACTATCACCTCGCGGAAGGCCGAATTCATTATGGCGTATATCCTTGCAACCGCCGGCGCATCATCACCCATACGATTTTCAAACATCTTCTGGCTTGCAATCTCCGTCCAAAATTCAGGGCCAAGATTTGCCCATAAATAAGCAAGACTGCGGGATCTGAACGTTTGCTTAAAGTTTTTCATTTCTTTCATCTCGTTTTCAAAATCCGGCGGCGGTGGTGGGCGGAACTGATCAACTGAGTTTAAAAACAGTGGTTCAAATAAAGGAAGCGTAATACCCATCTGGTAAGCCCCCGTCCACTTTTTCGGATCTTTGTTTACAGGTCCTGTATACTTTTTTGTTGATCCATCATTTTTTGCTTTTGCAATAATTTGTTTGGCCACCTGTTCGCCCAGCTTCCAACCAGCTTCGATATCACTTGGATATTGAACACCAGCATCAACCCGGGATTGAGATGCAGCACGGGCAAGATCCAGGATTGAATCCCCTTTCGCAGGAATAAAATAAGCCAGCACATATGCCGCTGCAGCGGCTGTTACCGTATGTTCACATGGGTATGAAAAAGTAGACGGTCCACTTATGACAGCTTTTAATGAAGGATCACCGGTAGCGGGTCTTTTCCTTTTGTGCCTGAGCTTCTCCTGCCAGGCAATGATGGTGGCATCATAAACAGCTAAATTCATCCAGGCCAGGGGCATCCTGAGTAACACGTCAGGATTGTCCCAAGGTATCACCGTGGTAGCAATTTGGTTCCAGCGGTACGCGGGCGCGCCCGCATCCCAGTATTTAATAATTGCCAGTTTTGATTCGTCAAGATTTTTCAGGCCTTGTTTTATAGCCTCCAGCTCAATTTTCGATTGACCGGTACCGGGAGGAGCGGCGATAGTTATTTCCTGCGGGTTATCAATGTGCCAGATTTTCCAGGAGGCGGCTTCATAATTTGCCGGCTGTTGGTAGGCAGCCAATTGTTTGTAATTAGCCGGTTGCTGCTTATAATTGGCCGGTTGTTTGTCTCCGGTAGTTTGAGCGGATGCAATTGTTACAGCCAGGAAGAGAATGGTTGAAAGCATGATCTGTTTCATCTTTTAGTATTTTAATTGTTGTTGGAATCCAGGGTTTATATAAATGATTTTCTTTCACATCATTTTATATCCTGATGCAAGTGTATCCAATTAAACGAATAACATTTATCCGCCGTCAATGAACAGCGGATCAAGGTCTACAAACGACTGTTGACTGCCTGTTTCAGAAACCGGGTTTGGAAATTGCCTGAATGACCTGGCTTAATATATACTTCCATATGGCATTTATTTGATTGACTCATTTATGTTGCCTGTGTATCACTTTGGGTCATCTATAGATTATAGAACCGGGAAGAAAAAGATTTGCCGATATTTATTTCTATTTTAAAAACATGAAGCAGCCACTCGATAAAAAAACAGTGAGATTTTACCTATGGGTGGCACTTGCATTTTTATCCCTCAACCTCATTCACGACCTCGCAACCAACCCTGATACTTTTTTTGACCGGGCTATCAACAACAGCTGGCGAACAATCTATGTGCTGGCACTCAACTTTTTTCTTTTTGAATATACCATTCCGTTTATCCGTCAAAAAAGAAAATCAATTATCAGAAATGTCTTTGTTGGGATAGGAATGATCTTCCTTTTACTGATGCTGTATTCATGGGGACTCTACGCATGGAGATTATTTGGAATGGGTCTGCACATTTATACTCCCTATCAAACAGCTGAAACAATCGATGGTGTAGTTACCCAGCAGATGTCCTTCAGCATGGGCTCTGTTTTCTTTTTCGGAATCATCAGGCACTTATATAATTACTACAAACTAACACAAGCCACCCAACAGCTACAGATCGAAAAACAACAGGCAGAGCTGAATTATCTTAAATCACAAACCAATCCGCATTTCTTATTTAATACATTGAATAATATTTACGCACTGGCCAGGGATAAGTCTGACCTGGCGCCCGAATCAATTTTACGGTTGTCGAAAATATTAAGGTATATGCTGTACGAAACCGGTGGGGATTTTATAGCCATTGAACAGGAATTAAAAATAATCGGCGACTATATTGCACTTGAGCAACTACGCTATGACGATTCGCTTCGTGTCAATTTCAATAATAATATTGAAGACATGAAACAGGCTATTCCTCCATTGTTGCTGATTCCCCTGGTTGAAAACGCATTCAAACATGGGGTTTCCGAAACCAGGGGTATGCCTTACGTAGATATCCATCTTTCAGTTAAAAACAGGCAGTTGCTTTTTATTGTAAAAAATTCTTCCGAGGCAGTTAGCCAACCAGGAAATGTGACCGAACATATCGGGCTTTCTAACTTAAGGCGACAGCTGCATTTACTTTATACAGATTATAATCTTTCGGTTCAACAAGCCCCTTCGGAGTTTACAGCTACTTTGAAGATCAACCTGGCAAGTCACCGTTGAACAAAGAATTTTTTCAGACCTGATATTAAAATCTGCCACCCTCAATAAAAAAAACTAGGATTATTTGTTACCGGAATTTCCAAACATCCGTCGAATATATCTATATCCATAATTCCATCGACTTTCTGTCTGCCTGAGTTTCTGTCTGAGTTTCGACCTGAGTTTCGACCTGAGTTTCGGCTTGAGTCTATTTGCTTACTGGCCTAAGGTCACTGTGTCTATTAGCTAACTGACATCATCGGTTATTGTTTCATAAGCGCCATTGCTTATGGCTCATAAGTGTCAGTGCTTACTGGCTCATAAGCGTCCCGACTTATTATAAAAGTAGCTCCTTATAAAAGTGACTTCAAAACTTTCTATCATTTTTAAACTTGTTTACCATGAAAAAAATTTATCTCTTTTCCGCAGCTATGGCCGTATTATTATTCTTCACTGCCTGCAAAAAACATTGCGACCTACCTGAAGATTGTGTTCCTTCAATTATAAAAACTCCTGAAGACGATCTTACTGAACCTAGATATGGACTGGTTGCTACTTCTTCAGGAAATAAGATTGCATTTGCAGGTGGAGTTGTGGACATCAACACAAATTTTTCGGATGCGGTTGAAATCTATGATATAGTTTCAGGCACGTGGACAAACGCATCATTGAGCCTGGGCAGGTATTCTTTTGCTGCGGCTTCAGCCGGGAACAAAATGGTATTTGCGGGAGGTTATCCCGGTGGGGCTGATTTTGTAACAGACGTTGTAGACATTTATGATGTCGCTTCAAACAGCTGGACCACCGCAAGTTTGAGTGAGGACAGGAATGGATTAGCCGGTGCGGGTGCCGGGAATAAAATTGTGTTTGGAGGAGGATTTGGAAATAATCAGTACACTTCTACGGTTGATATATATAATGTAGATCTCAACAGCTGGACAACAGCTAACCTCAGTGTAGCACGTACCGGTCTTGCAGCAGCTTCCGCGGGAAACAAAATTGTATTCGGCGGGGGAAGGACTACCGGTGCTGCAAAAAGCGCTGTTGTCGACATCTATGACGTAATTACCGGTACCTGGACCACAGCCTTGTTGAGCCAGGCCAGGGATTACCTGGCAGCTGCATCAGCAGGTAATAAAATCCTGTTCGCGGGAGGTAACGCTTCTGGGGGCGCCTCAAACCAGGTAGATATTTATGATGTAGCAACCAATTCCTGGTCAACCGCATCACTCAGCACCTCAAGATCGGAACTTTCTGCAGCAACAGCCGGAAATAAGATTTTCATAGGAGGCGGAAGCGCATCCAACGTGGTTGATGTTTTTGATGTAGTTACAAATGGATGGTCAACTGAAACTTTGAGTGAAGCCAAATCATCACTGGCAGCCGCAGGTGCAGGCAATAATGTTTTATTTGGTGGCGGAAACGGGGCAGCTGGTCCTTTAAATTCTGTCGATATGTTTAGGCTTGAGTGTAATGGAAAACGAGCTGCCCGTTAATACGGTTGTAACTTTGCTGCTTTCGCTGAAGCGTTTTGAATTAAAATATTTACAGTCATCTGGTTCACCAATTTTCTAACCCAAGTAACCGGTGAAAATCCATCAGCTTTTAAGAAAAGGTATCATGCAATTAATCACTAACATCATCTAATCACAATTAATTTCCAGTACCAGATGAAGTTGTAGGTTTATGCTTCCGCAGATAATGTTTATACCTGAATCTGAAAATATTATCAGCGGTATAAAAATCATCGTCGATCGAATTTTTTGATTTCTGGAGTGTATAAATAAATTCAAATCGTGATCCATAGTTCACCCGGTAACCCAATCCCGCACGAACCCTGAACCTGTTTGCAAAACGTTCTTCAACATCTTCTATCGCAAAAAACCATTCCACATCAGCTAAACCATACCAAAGTTTATCAGCCGACATCGACCGTTGGTTAAATGGAACAAGCAATTCGCCCCTGGACCTGGGACGGAAAGTGGTTTGCCATTCTTTTGTTTCCAGGTTTTTTATGTTTCGCATCTCGAATCGTAATAACAGCCTGAGATTGATTCGCCTATACGGAGTTATATGTATTTTGGTTCCCAGCATGGGCCGTATTTCAAATGAATTGTAATCTTCTGATTGCAGCGTGTAGGAAAACGTTGAAGCCGCCATCAGGTCGATTCGTGGACTAAGCGCGTATTCCAATGTAGGTGCATAATCCAGTGCCCACCATCTCGGTTTGCTTATCAGGGTGCTATAAGTAAAAGCGTTCTCCAGGTTGAATTTCTTCGCGAACGGATAATTGAGCATGTATTCAAACCAGACCTGCTCGGTTGGTGATTGTGCCCGAAGTAAAGCAGCGGTAAAAACCAGGTATGTAATCAGTTGCAGACTTCTTTTGAGAAAGCGTTTTTTCACCGAAGAACAATAGCTGTTGTTCATAGATTGCGATTAGTTGATCTTTGTCTCAGAATCCGCCCGACTACCAAATATAAAAACATAATATACAATTCAACATTTGAACCCGGACCGGCAAGATTGTTCAACACTTGTATAAAGCCCAATTGTCGTCCTGGTATGTAGTTTTTAAGATTTGAAATAACGAAGACCAGCAAAAGGGCCATATTTCAACCCATTTGCTGGTCCGTATAATGTATTTGTTCAATGGCCCGGCGAGATATATTAATCCTTCAGGGAAGCCATATCAATTACAAAGCGATAACGCACATCACTTTTCAGCATTCTTTCATAAGCATCATTAATATCCTGCATTTTGATAATTTCAATGTCAGATGTGATATTATGTTCGCCGCAGAAATCAAGCATCTCCTGTGTTTCAGCGATACCACCAATCAGTGAACCTGAAATTGACTTTCCGCCGAAAACTATGGGCGCGGTGTTCAACATAGTATCCAGTGGGCCTAAAAATCCCACCAATGCAATCGTCCCCGTTGCTGTTAAAGCAGGAACATAGGTATTAAGATCATGAACATATGGTACCGTGTCGATGATCAGATCAAACTTGCCAACTACTGTTTTCATTTCATCGCGATTGGTGGAAATAATCACTTCATCTGCTCCCAGGTCAATAGCATCCTGCTTTTTGTTCGGTGAGCGTGAAAACAGCGTAACATGCGCACCCAGTCCCTTAGCGAGTTTAATAGCCATGTGCCCCAAGCCACCCAGTCCTACAACTGCTACATTACTGTCCTTTCCTACTTTCCATTTACGAAGTGGTGACCAGGTTGTAATACCCGCACAAAGCAAAGGTGCAGTGGCGGCGAGGTCCAGATTTTTTGGAACACTAAGCACGAAAGCTTCATCCACTACAACTTTTTGAGAATAACCACCATAAGTTTGTTTACCGAGGTGTTTATCAGGGCTGTTGTAAGTTCCGGTGAAACCGTTTAAACAATACTGTTCAAGGTCCTTCTCGCAATTTTTGCATTTCTGGCAGGAATCCACCAAACAACCTACCGCAGCTATGTCCCCTACTTTGAACCTGGAAACGCCGGATCCTACTTTTGTCACCTTGCCCACGATCTCATGACCCGGAATCGCGGGATAAACTGTGCCTCCCCAGTCATTACGGGCAGTATGAAGATCAGAATGACATACGCCGCAAAAGAGGATTTCGATCTCAACATCAGCAGGAGTTGGCTCCCTTCTCGGAATGGTCATTTCTTTTAACGGCGCTTCAGATGATTCTGTGCCAAAGGCTTTTACATTTGTTACATTCATTTTTTGCAGAATTATATGTGATAAATATTATTTCGCCAGGTTATCTAAGACCTGGCAAATATCCTGAAAAATCTACCTGACTTAACATGTAGAGAAAATATATTTAAAGTTTGCAAGTTGCCGATAGAATACAATAATTGGAATTGTGATACTAATTTACTCCTTATAAATCCAACTAAAAAAAGTCGATAGAATGTCAACCTTTTAATTGCCGATAGATTCTATTTTTAGAACTTCATTGGGACTGCATGCTCGTTTCAATAGGCATTTAGGCCTGTGCAAATTGAGCAGTAGTCTCTCCTAAGAATGGATCCTCATTTCTGTATCCATTTTATCTGAAGCAATTTTTTCTGATAAAGTTTCGTTATAAAGCTCAATCCAGGAACTGTGAATAAATGTCTAATTATTGAATAAACTATTTGGATAGGTCATACTGACATTCATCCACGTCTGCCAAAATGAAAACTTGTATTAAGCTTCTTCCTTTATTTTTCTCGCTATTTCTCTTTAGTGAGCTCTATTCGCAAAATCAATTGGACAAAGTTGGCCTAAATGCAAGCGCGCTCTCAACAGCAGCTTATAGCATGCGACGTCTAAGCAGTTCATATGCAGGGAGTGCCTTGCAGGTGAGACGTAGTAGTGACAATGCAGTTCAGGACATTGGATTTACCGCCAATGGCGATCTCGACACAGTTTCATTAAAATCATTTGTGGGAATTGGCAATGGCTTTGTAACAGCCTGGTACGATCAAAGTGGCAATACCAAAAATATTACGCAGGCGGTTTTAATCAACCAGCCATCTCTTGTAATAAGTGGCTCAATTGTCAGAGAAAACGGTCGCCCATTTATTAGTTTCTATGGGGTTCCGAACATCAGCTACAACTCATTGCAGCTTGCCGCAGATATGACCACCGTAGGACATGTTTCGGCTGTTCACCGATTTGCGGCGGGTGGATATGGTTTTATACTAGGACATACGGGATCATATTACTGGCATTCATCTCCTTCTTCATTTTTTCTGGCAAACGGTTTAACTTCTGCATCTATCCTGGCAGGTTCCACCTGGTCCAACGGTGTGTTGACGCCACCTTTGCTGATTCCCTGGCCCACCACATTAACTATTAATGAATTGGCACCATCGATACCTGGCACGGGTACAACATGGAACAATATTGGCAGGGACAGATCCTTCCATCAAATGTCGGGAGGCGCAGGCTATAGTGAGTTAATTATTTTCCCTGTTATTCTTTCAGGAGGGAGCAGAACCAGTCTCGAATTCAGCCAGGCATCCTATTACTCAATTTTGGCTACGCTTCCTATCACCTGGCTTAGCTTCACTGCACAATTGCAAGCGCAGAATGTGCTTCTTAAATGGCAAACTGCCAGCGAACAAAACTCCAAACAATTTGAGGTTCAGCACAGCATCGATGGTAATGCTTTTAAGTCCATTGGCACTGTTCCTGCAGGCGGAACCAGCAACAATACTATAAACTATCGTTATCTGCATCCGAATCCGGCAAATGGAAATAATTATTACCGACTGCTGCAAACTGACCTTGATGGTAAAGGCAGTTATAGCGCAGTTGCAATATTGAAATATGCCAGTGTTAAGCCTTCATTTTCTGTATTAGTCAATCCCATAAGTAATAGTGTGCTGAGGATACAGGTGGGAAACCCTATGGATTTATCACTCTACACAGCTGATGGAAAAAGTTTGTGGAGGAGATCATTTCCAAAGGGGATACATGAGATAAATGTAAATGGTTACGAAAAGGGCATGTATTTGTTGAAAAGCAATGAAGTTACTCAGAGGTTTTTACTGCAATGATATCCTGAGCGGACATGCTAATCGCTCAGCTTCAAATGGAAGCTTCATAGCTCTTCAACAAAGCAAGGGATACTCACAACCAGTTTGCAGATATTATAATAAACAGAAAGATTCCTAAAAAGCAAATTAAAGCTGCGACTTCTGCGATAGTTGATATATTGCCCGATAATATAAACAATTGAAAAGGCTGTCTCAAAAGTAAATTGAGACAGCCTTATATTTTATCTTGGATTTTATTATCTGACAGGATTACTTCACCATCACTTTTTCGGTATTACCTTTTGTACTGAGCCAGTACATTCCTTTCGGAAAACGGGCGACCTCTATGTCATGCGAACCTGGTGTGTATTGTTTTTTGAACAGCAGTTTGCCATCTCCGTTGAAAAAAGAAACCATCAATGGTTTATTGATCATTACTTTCAGGAGGCCATTTGTAACTATCGTATTTTGAATTACAAAAGGTTTTGCTTCTTTCCTGAACTCGATTTTGCGTATCTCTGAATAATTTATATTTCCATCAATGTCTTTTTGTGCAAGCCTGTAGTAATTAGCACCGGTAACAGGGGAAGCATGAACAAAACCATAATTTTTATCAGCTACGCTGTTGCCCGCAGCCAGTACAGTTCCAATATTAGTAAAGGAATTACCATTCATGCTGTGTTGTACGCCGAACTCCTTTGTGTTCGCTTCACGGGATGTGCTCCACTGCAGAAACGTTTTATTGTCCTGTACGCGCGCTGTAAATGATTTCCATTCCACCGGAAGAAGTATCAGTGAAATTGACTGCGTTACAAAATTTGATGTTGTACCTGTCAGCGCAAAGTTGAACAGCGTTCCATTGTTTGTGCCTTTCAGATCGGGTACAGTTGTGAGTGCGGTATTCGTTCCGTTGGTATTTCCCTGGTTGAAAGTATAGTAAGCAACAAGTCCTGATGTTTCAGTACCATTTGAAGGATCCAATTCCTTGTTAGCAAATTCCAGAATTTTTGCCGGGGTTCTCAATACATTCCAAATACGCACTTCATCCACCAGGCCGTTATAATAGAAACCCGCAACCGGGGCTGATCCTGATGATGCTTCAGCGCCGATCAACATAGAGTTACCGGGAATGTTGTAAATAATTGTTCTGCCTGTGCCTCCTAAATTTAAGGATCCTACTTCAACACCGTTTACGTATAAACGCATAAATGAACCATCAAAAGTGCCGGCAATATGATACCATTGATTGTTGACAAGGTTAGAAGCAGGATATGTCACAACTGAATAGCCAGTAGGAAAAGAACTTGATTTTAGTTCCCACTGAATATTATTATTTACAAGTCCGATACCATATCCACCGTTTTCAAAATTAGAAGTTACCTGTTGTGTACCGGCAACAGAAAAGTTTGCAGCTTTTATCCAGACTTCGTGTGTAAGAGCGGTCGTTGGTTTTAATGTCGCACTGCTGCCGATATTTACGTAATCAGTTGCAGCACCTTCGACGCTAAGTGCATTAGCATTCTGTATAACGGGTGAAGCTGACCAGGTGCCACTGACTATAGCACCGTTTGAACCTGTTCCGTTGGTACTTGAATTTGTAAGCGTTGTGCCCACGCCTTCATTGAATTTATAATAATCAACCAGGTTTGTTGCATTGCTGACAGGGCCTTTAAACATTGTGGCTTTGATCTGAGCCTGGGTAAGTTCTGTGCTCCAGATCCGCACTTCATCTATTGCTCCTTCCCAAAATGCTTGTGATCCCTGGTGTGCACCGATAAAGGTTGGTTGAGCAATATACGCACCAATTCCCGGAACACTTGTTGAAATCAATATTCCATCACGATATAATTTCATAACACCACCAGCAGATGTAACAGCAACATGAACCCATTGATTAATGGGAAATAACGTTGCATCTCTTACATGGTCGTAGTTTGCAGCCTGCCCTGCCCTTAAAAAACCGTTATCAATCCATAAAGGAACATCAACGGATGAAATGATATTTCGCGGACCAGAATGGGTAGTCAGGTAAACCCAGGCTTCTTTTGTATAAGAGGCGCCTGTGGCCAGGGGTGTCCCGATGTTTACAACGTTTGAGGTACCATTAAATGTAAGCGCATGATTTGTCTGTGACTGCGCGTTGAGGGAAATCGTCGCAAAAATCAGGAGATAAATTTGTTTCATAGGAATAGTGTAATTGGATTTCCAGCAAAAGTAAATTCCCGGATACGCAAAAGCCATTAATGTTCAGTCATTTAAAATAATTTATCTTATTTCTACTAGGCTATACTAGGTGTATATTGGCGGGAAGTAAAATTTGAGTGTTGCGTCTGATAACACTTGCTTCGTTCTTCATTCAGATCTCAAGCTTTTTACTGGATTCATTAAAGCAGCTTTTATACTTTGATAACTGACAGTTACAAGAGTCAATAATATTGAACCAACCCCTGAAGCGAAAAAGATCCACCAGGAAATTTTTGTATGGTAGGCATAATCCACCAACCAGTTTTGCAGGAAATAATAAGCCAGAGGCATGGCAATGACACAGGCGATAGTTACCAGCAAAACAAATTCTTTTGATAGCATGGCCCAAAGATCAAATACAGAAGCCCCTATAACTTTTCTTACTCCGATTTCTTTTGTCCTCTGCTCGGCTACAAATGATGCCATCCCAAACAAACCAAGACAAGATATAAATATTGCAAGTGTAGTAAACACGAGGGCCAGTTTACCGATCCGTTCTTCGCTTGCAAATTTGAAACTATATTCCTGGTCAGCGAATTTGTAAGTAAACGGAGTTTCAGGCAACAACTCTTTGTAGATGGCTTCCACTCTGGCCAGGGATTCACTCGCCGACATGGAAGGATTGATCTTCATGTTAATCACATTAAATGATCTTTCCTTATCGTCCATCAGGAAAACGGTAGGCACAATAGGATCGAATGGAGATCTCATAACCATATCCTTAACCACACCTATGACGGTCCAGTTTCTTCCATGCCACTTCACGGTTTCACCCACCGGATGTTCAAGTCCCATTTGTTTGATAGCCGCTTCATTAAATAAAAAAGCCGAGGAATCAGTCAGAAAGTTTCGGGAAAAATTACGGCCTTCTTTCAACTTCCAACCTAATACATCACCAAAATCCGGATCAACGAGAATCGTTCCGAATACTTCCTGGCGATTGGGATCTTTCCCTTTCCAGTCAAGATTAGCTGCAGAAGAAAAAATGCCAGTTGCCGGGCTTGATGAAGCTGATACGCCGGTAACCGCTCCCGATTCCAGTAATTTATTCCTTAGTAACACATACTGGGCGGGTTGAATGGGATTATATGGTATGGAGACAACATTATTGCGGTCATAACCGATCGGGCGATCTTTTGCAAATTCTATTTGCCGGAAAACGATAATTGTTCCGATGATCAGAATAATGGAAACAGTAAATTGTAAAACCACAAGCATTTTACGCGGGGCGGATGAGCATCTTCCAGCCCGAAATGTTCCTTTCAAAACTTTCACGGGTTGAAATGAAGAAAGATAGATTGCTGGATAACTGCCAGCCAGGATAGCTGTAAATAAACAAAAGCTTAAACTGATCAGCCAGGTGTATGAATTTGTCCATGGAAAGTCCAGCTGTTTTCCTGATAGCTCATTAAAACCGGGCAATGCTAGTTCGACCAGTAATAGCGTTAGTAGAAAGGAAACAAAAACAACTGCGAAAGATTCGCTGAAGAACTGGCCGACCAGGCTTGATCTTCCGGCTCCGATTGTTTTGCGTATCCCAACCTCCCTCGCGCGCTTTTCACTGCGGGCGGTGCTCAGGTTCATAAAATTGATACATGCAAGTAGTAATACGAAAACTGCGATGATTCCGAAAAGCCAGACAAACTGCAAACGGCCGGATACCAGGTTGCCATTTTTAAAGTCGTACAAACGCCATTGACTCATGGGATATAAAAACAAGACCGGCTTCGTTGCATCTTTGGAATGTTCAAATAAAATATTTTCTATTTTAGCGGAAACATCTTTTTCCTGGCTAGCCTCATTAAGGAGACCATAAATACTGAATGCACTACTAAACCAGTTATCCATACCTTTTGAATCTGCGAACAGTTGATCAATACCAGTAATAAAATGGAAATCGCTGAACCGGCTGTTGTCGGGAAGGTCTTTATAAACCCCGACAACCTTTAGCATATAAGAGCTATTCAATTTGACAACTTTATTTATCGGGTCGTCGTGGCCAAATAAAGTTTTTGAAAGCGATTCATCAATAAGAATGCTATTTATACCAGTAAAAGCTGATGAGCCTCCCCTGATCATATCAAGACTGATTATATCCTTAAAGTCTGGTTCAGTATAACAACCTGTTTTCAGAAAAGCATTGTTATTGTAGACTATTTACAGGTGGTGCTTGAAAAAATGTTGGGCAGGTCATTAGAAGAATTAATGCAGGAGAAAGTATTTAAGCCGTTGGGTATGAATATGTCTTCTTATCCTGGCAGGAAAAATTTGAAAAGGATTATGTTCTCGGTCATAAGGCAAATGGTGAGCTATACGAGAAAGACAAAGACAATGACGCAAGGCTGCCAGTACACTGGAAACTACATTGGATGATTATACCCTGTTTACAAAGGCAGTGCTTAATAATACCATACTGTCGCCATCAACAACAAAAGAAATGTTTTCACCGCAAATAAAACTACGGTCAATACAACAATTCGGACCTTTAAGTTTGCGTGATTCGGCCACAAATGATGCAATAAAATTAAGTTATGGATTAGGCTGGGTTTTATTGCAATCGCCTTATGGCACAGGTGCCTTTAAAGAAGGACATGGGGATGGTTTTCAGCACTACTCTATTATTTTTCCTGAACAGGGAACCGGTATTATTATAATGAGTAATAGCGATAACGCGGAAAGCATTTTAAAGAACTCCTGGAAACTGCTATTGGAGATACTTACACTCCATGGTATTGGGAAAATTATATTTCTTATAATTATAAGTCCGGGAATTAAACTATTATAAACTTCGATTTCGATCTCCGGCATTAACCTTACTTCCACAACCGCTTATGCCTTTCACCAAGGATTTGTAGGTATTTTTTCTTTGCTTCCTTACTTAAAAAACTTCGTTTAATCATTTCCATTGCCGGCAGGATAGGTTTTATAGATTCATCCAGGATTTTATCAGCCAGCGATTTTTGAATACCTATTTTTTCTGCAAATAAAATAAAGGATTGGCGGGTGTAAATCCCATAATTCAGATAAGGAGGCTCATTCATATCTCCATCATACAAACCACCATGTAAACCAAGATTTGCGTCATCTATATGCAGCTCTGTACACAACAGGTCATATGCCGGGGCCAGAAGGTAGTCACCCTGTTCACTTTCCATCAATGCAAAATTCTTCAGGTGAGCATCGCCGTTAGCAAACAGATAATTAAACATAACCAGCCGAAAGAAATTGATCAATTCTACGGTAGCTGCAGGAACATATTTAGTGATCAACTTCGCTATATCCAAATAAGATGCATTATACTTGAAATCGTCCCCTTCCCTTTCAGGGCTTTTGCCCATCAATGTGGCAAAATCTTCTATCTGGTATTTAGCACCATCTTGCTTGTAATCAAATCTCCTGGTGATATATGCTGGTGAGCCGTCGTCAAAGAAGATCATACCACATGCTGCGGCTTTCATATTGAAAATCTGTCGGGCTATCTGCATTGTGACATGTTCATTAGCAGGCATGTCTTCTACTCTTTCAAGGCGTTCTGTTGGTATGGGTTTCAGAATATGTGTTCCTCTCGATGCTGTGAGCTTTAATTCATTTTTCTGCAACAGCAAACTGTATTTTTCCTGTACGCCACTTATGCTGATCGTTTTTCTTTTCTCATTATACTCACGGGTTAGTTCCGGATTTTTGCCCGGTGGTCCGAATGGTAATATATGACTGACCTTTTTCGTACGGCTACCAAATAAGGCCTGTTGTGCAACCGGGCTGTAAGTATTAAATCCCGGCTGCAGCGTGGAAGGGCAATATTTAAGTTCAGGCAGGCTCATTGATTTCTTTTATAGTAATGGGTCCAATACTGTCATCTTTTGTAGTGGCCAATAATAAACTGAAATAATCATTTTCATCGATTTTCAGCATACGGCATTGTATACGCTTATTAGCACCTTCGCTCAGCATGTTGACAAATGCAGGAAAGAGCATATCACTTTCATGAGCATCTTTCCGGAGCGGAAGTGTAATACTCACCGGACGGCTGCCAGCGGCAATAAGATAATCTTCATCGTAGGTAAAACGGTAGCTCTTTCCTGATTTAGTTAATACTCCGGCCAGCTTGTCGTTATAAAACACCCAGGCTGATATATTCGTTGACGTTGCCATGACAGATTATGCCTGATCTTGTTTTTTGATACCTGTTTCTTTAAGCAATAGCTTTATTGTAAGACCTAATGGATCGGCTAATTTTATCAATGTTTCCAAAGACGGATTGGCCTTACCCATTTCAACCAGTTGAATGGTACGCGTACTGATGCCTGAAATTGCAGCGAGTTGTACCTGTAACAGATTCAATAACTCCCGACGCTTGCGAATAGCTTCACCAATTATTAGGATGTTATTACGCAACATAATTCGCTTTTTGATACAAATATATGAAAAGTACCAGGAAAACTAGAAAAAGCGCAGTATACTTCGCAATTTGACGTTTATTGAAGATTGACGGCTAAGTTATACCTGGAAGCGCAGGATAATTCGCATTTTATTTATCAATTTAAATGCAAGCAACTAAATTCGTTGTCAATTAACGATTATTTCCTGGCGAAGAATTTGACTTCCAGATCTGTGGTCCCGACAGGACTACACTAACGTATATAAATTTCCATGATTTTCCATTAATTTCTAACAGTTCAGCTAATTGCATTATCACATCTAGGTTTCAGAAGTTACCTCAATACAACAAAATGGAAATATTTGTATGTAAATGTTTTACCCATGTTTTACCTATTGCGTAATATTGGGCATAATTTGAATCATGATTCACGATACTAAGTACAAGGTCATACTAAGAGAAGATAAGATTAAAGCCAATGGTCAGGTGCCGATTTTTATCCGGATAACGAAACATCGTAAGGTAAAATACATATCTGTCCAGGAATCCTGCCTGATAACAGATTTCAACGGAAACACTGGTTTTCTGTGGGAATCGAAGCCTCGATTGAAAGACAACAAGCGTGATGGGGAAAAGTCTGATGTTGAAATCACAATCAATCCTAGAGCAAAAAAAATTAATAGTAAAATTTCTGATCATCTGGAAGCAGCTGAACAAGGAGAACGTGATCTTAAAAAAGGTGGCGAAGTTATCAGCTCACACAACATTAAGCAAAAAATTACCGATGTTAAACCCACGGGAAGGGATTACCTGCTATTTTTTAAGTCATACTCAGATACAATCATTAAAGCAAAGAAAAGCTACAATACATGGAGGACATACGAAAGTACTCACAATCTTCTTACAGACTATCAAAAGGGAAAGCCGTTAACCTTTGAGGACATATCGGAAGATTACCTGGAGCGGCTTGAAATGTGGTTTCTGAAAGAAAAATATAATCCCAATACTATCAGGAAGCACTTCCAAAGGATCGGATTAATATGGAAGCGAGTAAAAAAACAAAAACTGGTGACATGGAACCCTTTCGAAGATCTGGAACTCAAAGAGGGAAAATCGATCTATACTCCAGGGTTGTCTATGCAAGAAATGCAAGCCATCAATAAACTCACACTATCAGAACCTCTTAATACTGCTAAAAATATATTCATTTTTGCATACACCCACGCCGGGGTTAGGGTCTCTGACTTGCTGAAATTGAAATGGCAAGAAATAGAGAATGATCGGTTTGAATATCAAATGAAAAAGACGGGAAAATTCACATCTGTTAAGATACAACCAACTGGAAAAAAAATTATTGATTCATATCGTAATGAAGCAAATCTGAAAACCGACTATGTTTTTCCCCTTTTAGAAAATGGTATGGATGAAAAATCAGAATACTGGGAAAGGCAAATTCAATCTAAAACTACCGTTGTAAATCGGCATTTGAAGGTAATTGCAAAGTTAGCTGATATCAATAAAAAAATAACAACCAAACTTGCCCGCCACTCCTTCGGCACTGAAGCAACGAATCAAAATATCAATGCTTTTGAGATAGGTTATACAATGGGACACTCAAAAATTTCAACAACTCAACAGTATTCAGGTGGAGGTGATAGTAAGAGATCCGATAAAGTGATGGACACACTCTTTGAAAACTTCGAAGGATAATATATAAGATTTTTGCGGAAAATTTCTCCAACCAAGTTATTGTACGTAATTTTACAGTGCATTAATTAATTAATCGCAGGTAGCCAGGTGGTCTCACTGATCAACTATACCATCTACAAATCGCAGGAAGAGTTGCGTAGCAGTCTTCCGAAAAATCGCTAAAACAATAATACTAATGTCATGCCTTCAAGCGAAAGCACCACTAATGAACTGGTGTTATCATCCCAACTATGGTTCTTAGATCAATTCAAGCAGTTCCAGGCTCATATACAAACATTGGATAAAACAATACAAGCATTCGGCAATCCACCAAAAGATCCCCTATTAAGTGAACTGGACATCGCTAAAGAATTAGGCGTTGGAATCAAAACAATAAAGAACAGGTTAACTAAGGATAGGGTAATGGCTTATGCGGAGATCAATGGAAAAAGATATGTGAGACAATCTGAGCTTGAAAAGTATGTCAATCATTACATGATTACAGCGAAAAGGTAAAATTGTTGACATAAAAAAAGGAGGCTCAGCATCCTCCTTAATTGAAAAAAATAATAATAAAAATCGCTTCATCAAAGCCAGCGTAAATATACGCCTAATATGCAGTGATTGATTATATGCGAGCCACAAAAATAATAAACCACCCAACTATTTTTTTTAATAATGCAGGATCAACTGCTCCGGTAATGTATAGAGGGCAATTGTATGTACCGCATTTTAATAGTCAAGGTGATGTGAATTATTACTACACTAAAATTAGAAACATCTATATACAGTGGTACCGAAATAAGGTAGTGCTTACAAACAGTATTCATAAATACTGGCACGGATGGAATCACAGTGATTTCTATTATCATGAAGTATTAATGTGCATAAACGATCTATGCGAAATTACAGGTGTTGACTGGTGGACAGCATCCTTAGGAAAGCTAGAATGGGGCGTTAACCTTATCAAGCAACCAATGGAGGTTGTAGACACGATGTTGATGTACAAGTTCAAGAAATTTGAATCCATGATGGAGCAGGGTCATAGATATGGGAGCAAATGTGAGGTCAATGGCTATTTCCTGAAGATGTACGACAAAGAGTTTGACTCCTGGTACCAGATTAAATTATCCATCGAACCAACAGTACGATGGGAAATAGGTGGAAATTCTAAGTACTTAACAAAATTGTTTGGCTTTTCTCCTGTTCTAAATCAAGTTATAACACCCGACAATATGAGAAATATGGCAAATCATTCCCTGGAGTTATTAAGGACATGTATCCGAAAGGATCAAAGGAATTTGCATAAACTAACAGCAACTGAAAAGAAAATCATCGCTGCTATGGAGAACAAAGAGATTCGGGAAGATCTGAAAGCTCATAATCCGGAGACATACAAAAATGACCGCAAAAGATATCTGCGGATCTTGAAAGACCCTGAGGTTTGTATTCGTGATTTCACGGATGTGGAAGTCGAAAACAAGTTCAATCAATTGTTAAGCGAAAATCCAGCTTGTAATATACTTGGAAATAAGGGTAGTATACTACCTATAGCAATATAGAATACACATAACAGAATACATTCCCTAACTATTATAGCTTTCAATTTGAACAGAAGAGAATCACATATCACCAAAGTAGATCAACTACCAGCCATTACCATAAGCCAATTAGTGGAAAAGGGTATAATACCTGTGATCCCTGGATATAGGAAAACTAGTATTAGTTTGAAAAACAACTATGCATCATATCAATTCCGGATGGTGGTGGTAACAGACAATGACTTCCCCCACCTTGAAATTTGGGACAGAAAAAATCCTGACTTAGTACAGCATGTCCCACTTATCAGGATAAAAAGCAATTTACCCTGCAACTCCGGATATCATTACTTCTTTATTTGTCCTGAGACAAGTAGGATGTGCAAGAAACTTCACCTACATGATGGAAAGTTCATTCATCGGTTGGGTATTGACGGTGGTACCTATACCTACCTTGGTTTAAGTCTTATATCCAAAATCCGGTATACCCAGATCAAGAACCATAAGAAATCAAGTTTGTTGTTGCTTGAAAAATCAAAACCGTTTTACAAATCACATTACCAGGGTCAGCCAACTAAAAAAGAGACTGAAGTAAAGAAAGCATGTGAGCACCTTCAAATGGTAAGAAGGATATATAGTAAACAATTGAACTAATACGGCTTACAAGGCTGACTTGCAATTGCAAAACTAGTAACTAGCAAGCAAAATCATCAGACCGCCTAGAACGGCTTTTAAATCGCTTTAAACATGATTGCAATTAATAACTATCAATGGCACCCGAAGAGAGAATTTTTAATGTCACTTCCTTCTACCAGGATTTTGAACCAACCATCAAAGAGATAGACTGCCTCAATGAACAGTATGTTAGGGAGTGCTTACCCTGGTACCGGAAGTATACCCAAATAAAACAGGAATGGGTAGCTGCTTTAGCTCAATTAAACAAATTGCATGATGCAGGTATCAAACCTGAACTACAACGATTCTATTCAATTGATGATGACCTTGAGGCTTATAAAAACCAGAAACCCCACTTTGATCAAATAGCTAACCGGATCGAGGTACAGATCAGCTCACTACTATTCAAAGTGAGGCAGATGTTCAAGGATATTCAACAGGATAAATCCAACGGCTTTCTTTCAGCAAAAAAGCACTGGGAGTACATACGAATGATAAAAAATATTATCAAGAACGGTAGCGGTATGTCATGCTATCAGGACGGTTCTATTTTAGAGTAACAACTAAATAACATTGACAGTAACAAAATCGCTAAATCATTAAAACTATTTAATAATGCAAAATTATTCAACTGACCCCAGAGCAATTGCTAACGCAGCTCAGGCCGGTATGATCACCCAGGAAGATTACAAGTCTTATTTGACTATCCTAAGAGGCAATGACAGCTTGATGAAATCTGTCAACACTGGACAACTCACATCGAAGGAATACAAAGAAGAGGTTACGAGTTGGTATTTCGAGAAAGCTAAGGTCGGTGGTCATGTTCGGTTTGAGCTTTATGTGTTAAATGGCAAAAAGAAACCTACTGAAGTAACTAGTGACTCATTATTGAAAGCAGGTGAAAGTGCCACCTTATCCAAATCGGTCGTACAAACTAAAGTCAGTATTCCGAGTCCGGTAAGATCCAAACCGATCTCAAAGGCATCTTCTGCAACACCAGCTCCGTCCAAGCCAAAAGCCAAATCAAGTATAGTTTCGGCACCATCAATTAAAACTGCTCCCACCCTTTGGGATAAAGTAATCAGCAGGGCTCACACCCTCTTGGATTTAGAAGGTATAAAAAAGAAAAAATAATATGAGCAACAAGCGAAAAGAGAAGATCAGGGAATTGATTAAGCACTACCGGAGTGATGCGGCTATTCTCCACGCCCTTCATCAGGAAAATCCAAGGATGAGCCTAAAAACGGCTGAGAAATCAATCCAGCAGGTCAGGGCACAAATAAGATCAGATTATCCGACCAATCCGGCTGATATAATTTCTGTGCATTCCGTGAGATATGGTGCACACATCAATCAGCTGCTGAAAACAGAAGAGCTGCCATATGCACAAGTGCTCTCAGGTAAGATCTCTCACCAGGAATGGCAGGCATCCCGAAAAAACAAAATGAGGGCTTATAGCACCGCGCTAGACAGCATGGCGCAAATGGAAAATTTACTCCAGATTGGAAATGAACCGTTCCAAATTGATATAAATGAAAATGTTGATATCAACCTAGATGAGAAGAAACCTAAGTACGACTTTTCTAAACTAACATTTCCTGAGCAGGTTGAATTGATGGAACTAATAGGTCTATGCAGAAAGGATCATCATGAACCGGAGGGTGTCCAGATAATCAATTCTGAACATGAGGAAATTACAAATTTAGAGACAACTGTTATTAATTCAGCCGTCAATATTGACTTGATACAGCTGGAGCCGCCTGCTGTTACTGTAGATCACGTGATCAAAGACCCATCAGCCAAGTTAAAGGAAAACCTATTCCGGATCGCAGCACAGCGGTTCAAAGAGATTGGTGGCAACTTAGATGATACCGAAAAAAAATACTTGAGTTGATCGCTTTACTAAATCTAACTATCGCATTAAGAATAATATTTATACAATGAGAGAAGTTCAAAATTATACAGACCATTTTCCTGTAGTCGTTCAAACGGCCTTACGCCTGAATCTTCAGTATTATGTGGACATCATTGATTGGCAAAAGGTTTATGATGCCGAGTCAGAGCAGATCGAGCTAGGGATATCGTTGGGCCAACATCTACATGCTCATGGCATTAAGATAGGCTATGAGCGGATAGCAGGGCTTAAGAAAAAAGTTGACAACCTCAAACTACCCAGTTCTAACAACGAGATCCTTCAAAAAAGATTGATTGAGCAAATTGAAGATGTAACTAAACAGCTGGAAAACTTTTGGCATGAAATGCAAGCTGATCTTGCAAGCAAAGTATTAACGGAGTCCAAATACAAAGAATACTTGATAGAATACTGGAAAGTGCTCGAAACCGGAAGGCGTAATAATCATTACCAGTCTGATGTATTCAAAGAGATCGTTCAGGCAATAGCGGTAAACAGACCACTGGCTTGATTCAGATAACTCCCCTAACATTATATTTAAATCGCTCCCATCGCTTAATATCAAAAAATAATAATAAGATGCCAAAAAATTCAGCATTAGCCAGCCACAGTTATGCTTACCGCTTTCCATCCCTCGTCAAAGACACGCTTGAGTTTAATGCCAGATGGAACGTTCATATCATCCAGGGCCAAAAAAAATATGAGGAGGCGATTATCAACTTGCAAGAGGCTAGCAAAGCAATGGATTTGCGTTATGGATCCCCTAATCCACCTGGCTACAATGATCTGCATAGATTGGAAAGAAACCAAGATGAAGTAAATGCCATGCTAAGACGCCTTAGAGGGAGTAAAGAGCAGCTAACGTACTCCTTACAGATATCTGCAAGGTTGCTGGTGGAAATGTGGCAGGAGATGTATACTGATTTAAACGATGGAGAACTGTCGGTAACAAAGTACTGTGAGTACCTGCATGAATTTGCCGGTGTTATTGAAACAGGTGCGAATCATAAGATATTTGAAACGATAAGCTTCCAAGAGATCAAAACAGAAATAGCAAAGCATCTACCAGCTAAAGTTTAGCCATCCTGGGGAGGTAATTGCTTACCTGTAGTCGGCAATTAACAATGCACAGTTTTCGGCAATTAAGCGTGCACAATATTTAGGCAGGAAACATGCACAAATTTCTTTGTAAGGACGCATGATGAAGAATAAAAGTACAGGGTTTTAATTATTTTTTGCAAAGATTG
>NZ_DATHKG010000101.1:0-19487 GCF_035489435.1 Flavitalea sp. | reverse complement strand
CGATCAGGGGAGAACAAGCACCAGCACTGGAAGAAACCCTAACAAAGCTGATCAGGGCAAAAAAGCCGATCGGAGACAAGAACCACTCCCAGCATGAGCAAAGGTATTAACCACGGGACACAGCCGCAAAAAGGCACAATCACGCTCTCAACGGTGCGAAGAAGCGACCAAAAACTCTTGCATAAGAATGCTGGTAAACAAAGAAAGCAAACCTGCGCAAAAAAGCCGATCGGAGACAACAGCAAAGAACGGCATGAGCAAAGGTATTAACCACGGGACACAGCCGCAAAAAGGCACAATCCCGCTCCCAACGGTGCGAAGACGCGACCAAAAAATGTTGCAGAATAATGATGTCCCTGGTCAAAGGCCATTTCGGCTAGGCCTCACTGATAGGAGCCTAAGCTTGTCATTTAATATGTATATCCTTCAAACAAAATTACCAGGCAGAACAAGCAGACCAACTAAGGGTAATTTGAGCGTCATAGTTGAAACCCGTTAAACCTTGTTTAAAGTGCCTAAGTTTGCTTACCTTTCAACCAACAGCAATTACATACATTATGACCCAGCAAGACGGCATGCCTGTCGAATATATCGTGCTTGCAGATGATGATAAAGACGATTGTCTCCTCTTCAAGGAAGCTTTAGATGAGCTGAACCTGGGGACCTTTCTCCAGGTTGTAAATGATGGAGAGATGCTGATGGTTAGCCTGAATAATACCAAAATACTTCCTGTAATTCTTTTTCTTGATCTCAATATGCCGCGCAAAAATGGCGAGGAATGTCTCAATGAAATAAAGAATTCGGCGCACTTAAAACATCTCCCGGTAGTTGTAATATCAACATCCTTTCAAATAGCGGAGGTCGAGCGTTTGTATGACCTGGGCGCGCAATTTTATATCAGGAAACCGAACGAATTCGATCAGCTTAAATCTTCCATTCTAACTGCTATCACCATGTCAGGCAAATTAAACGGACAGCAACCTTCGAGACAAAAGTTCTTGCTATCACCAGGAGTAAAATATGAAGTCGAATAATGATGAACATAACAGTACAAAACCGTTAGTCAAATCTACCATTGAATTCCCGGTTGTTGGCATCGGTGCTTCAGCAGGTGGGCTCGATTCATTTAAGAAATTCATCAAAGGTATCCCGGCAAACTCTGATATGGCTTATATTTTGGTTCAGCACCTGGCTGCAACCCATGAAAGCGTATTACCCGAACTGTTACAGAAAGTAACAAATATCCCGATCCATGAAGTAACAGATAAGATCAGGATTGAATCCAATAACATTTACATAATACCGGCCAATAAATTACTTACGGCGAATGACGGTGTGCTGGAACTAAGCCCCCGGCCATCAAAAGAGCAAAGAAGTTTGCCGGTTGATGTTTTCTTTACTTCTTTGGCAGAGGTGCATGGAGTGCATGCTATAGGTGTTGTTTTATCCGGAACCGGTTCCGATGGTACGCTCGGATTGAAGGCAATCAAGGACCATGGTGGAATGACCTTCGCTGAGGATATGACATCTGCCGCATTTTCAGGAATGCCCGCAAGTGCCATCCAGGCAGATGTAGTTGATTTTATTCTTCCTGCAGAAAGTATTCCCCTCAAGATCACTGAGATAAATCGTCATGATGCAGTTCAGGAAACTTCAATGACCGGCAAGCCTGTGCATGATGGTGAAGTTTACAAAGAAATAGTGGGCTTGTTAAAGATCCGTAAAGGCACCGATTTTACTTATTACAAGCAACCTACTATAAGACGTCGTATATTAAGAAGGATAGCATTAAACAAACTTAACTCCCCAGGCGAATATCTGCGCTATATGAAGGAACTAGATACGGAACAGGACATCCTTTACCAGGATCTGCTCATCCCGGTGACTTCATTTTTTCGTGATCAGAAAACATTTGATACTTTATGCGAATCTGTGCTGCCGAATATCGAAAAGGCCAAGTTAACAAACGAGCCTATCAGGATCTGGATTGCCGGTTGCAGTACAGGCCAGGAAGCCTATTCATTTGCAATCTGCCTCAAGGAATACCTGGGAAATTTAACTCAAGGTGGGTTCAGCACAGTTTCGCGTGTTCAGATTTTCGCCACAGACATCAGTGAGCCTGCAATATCCAAAGCAAGAACCGGTATTTACTCTAAGTCGGAACTGGAAGGTTTATCACCGGAAAGACTTGATAACTTTTTTACCAAATTCGACGGACGTTATCAGCTCAATAAGGCGATCCGGGACATGTGCGTTTTTGCTGTTCATAATTTTTTAAAGGACCCCCCTTTCGCTAAAGTTGACCTGGTGAGTTGCCGGAATGTACTTATTTACATGGAGCCTTATCTTCAGAACAAAGCTTTAAGCGCTTTCCATTATGCGCTGAATCCTGCTGGTTATTTACTGTTAGGTAAAGCGGAAAACACTTCTTATGTTTCTGATTTGTTTGCGACTGTTGGAAAAAAAGATAAATTATTTATCAGAAAAGACGCCCCGGGCCGGTACAGATATAGCACAAACCTCGCTACCGAACAAATTCCAAAAGTAGCTAAAACAAGTTTGCTCAGGGAAAGCCCGGTAATTGATTTTCAAAAGTCGGCCGATGCAATTTTACTCAGCAAGTTTAGCCCGGTAGGCGTTGTTGTAAACCAGGATATGGATATAGTTCATTTCCGCGGAAATACAGGAAGTTATCTCGAACCTTCGCCAGGAAAGGCCAGTCTGAATTTATTTAAGATGGCGCGGCCAGGTTTGGCCTTTGAACTTCGAAGTATTCTGCACAAAGCAAAACAACTTAATGAGCATGTTGTAAAAGAATCGGTAGCCTTCATCATAAATAATGAACAGCATTATATCAATATAGAAGCGATTCCACTACCCCATACTATAGAACCACATTTTTTGGTTCTGTTACATGACACCACGGACTCGTCCCCCCGTAAACCCGAACGCAAAAATGCCGGGCTTTCCTTTAAAAATGATGGTGAGATGCTGTTACAAAAATCCGAACAGGAATTGTTACAGTTAAGAGAAGATATTAAAAGCATTACCGAGGCACAGGAAGCGGCTAATGAGGAGCTGCAAAGTGCCAACGAAGAATTATTAAGTGGAAGCGAAGAATTACAGAGTCTGAACGAGGAACTGGAAGCCGGGAAGGAAGAACTGCAGAGTACAAATGAGGAACTAACTGTTATTAACCAGGAGATGATTGGACTAAATGAACAGTTACGTGAAGCAAGAAATTATGCTGAAGCAATCATCACTACTATACGTGAACCCCTGTTGGTGCTTGATAAAAACATGTGTATTAAAACTGCCAACAGGTCGTTTTACAAAACCTTCAATGTAAATGAAACAGAGGTAGAAGGCTCGAATTTTTTCGAATTGAGCAACGGCCGGTGGAACATTCCGGAACTGAGACTACAATTGGAAAAAATATTACCGGAAGCTACCAGGTTCAGTGACCTGGAGGTTAGCCGGCAATTCCCCAATATCGGTCATCGTGTAATGTTGCTTAATGGCACTGAAATGCTCAGGGAAAGCGGGGACGAAAAATTGATACTTCTTGCCATTGAAGATATTACGGAAAGGGCGCTCAGTTTAAAAAAGATTGAGGAAACCAGTGAGCGGTATACAAATGTGTTGATGCAATCGCCTTTTGCATTCTCCATAATGAAGGGAAAAGAAATGGTGATCACTATTGCGAATAACCTGATGAAAGACTTCTGGGGTAAGGGTTATGAAGTTGAAGGAAAAAAACTGCTTGAGGTTTTGCCTGAACTTGAAGGTCAGTCATTCACGGTCATGATGGAAGAAGCTTATCAATCTGGTAAGGCAGTTTATGCCAACGAAATGCTTGCTCAATTCAAGCACATTAATGTGATGGAGGACAGGTATTTCAATATTATATATCAACCCCATCTCGAAGCGGATGGTGCGGTCACGGGAGTAATCACTATTGCGCATGAGGTAACCAACCAGGTATTGGCCCACAAAAAAGCACAGGCCCAGGCTGTCATGGTAAGAAACCTCCTGATGACCGCGCCGGGTTTTGTAGCAACGCTTATAGGGCCAACCCATGTTTACGATATCGTAAATGAGCAGTACCAGTCTTTATTCGGAAAAAGAAAACTCCAGGGTAATCCTATCATGGTCGCCTCTCCGGAACTGGAAGGGCAGGGGTTCGACAAGTTGCTTGATAAGGTTTTCATCACAGGCGAGCCATATGTCAGCATTGATATCCCAATCACACTGGCACGCGATGAAGAACTTGAACCTGAGGTCAGGTATTTCAACTTTAGTTATCAGCCAATATTCGACGAAAAACAGAAAATCATTTCCATCCTCGTTTTCGGTTACGAAGTGACACAGCAGGTAATTTCAAAAAATAAAAACTTTGAGGATGCGCAGCTACATTCGAGAGAACTGGAACTGAAAGTGCAACAGCGTACTTCTGAACTTGTAATGGCGAATGAAGCGCTGAAAAAAATGAATCATGAACTTGAATCATTTACTTATATATCAAGCCACGACTTACAGGAACCTTTGCGCAAAATTCAAAGTTTTGTCAGTCGCTTGCTTAATACAGAGCATGCAAGCCTGAGCGAAAAGGGGAAGGATTATTTCAATCGTATGTCAAATGCTGCAGCCAGGATGCAGCAATTAATAGAGGATTTATTAGACTATTCGCATGCCCATATTGCCGACAAGGTTTTCGTGAAGACGAATCTTGATTTAATTATCAGCGAAATGAAATCCGACTTTAGCGATATGCTGATTGAAAAGTCTGCCACCATTGAAGCAGATAATCTTGGATTTGCAGATATCAGCCATTTTCAACTTCGGCAACTTATCAATAACCTGATCACAAATTCGCTCAAATTTGCCCGCCCGGGGGTTAATCCGCATATTAACATTAAAACCGAGATTGGTGAAGGATCAAAACTGACTATTGAAAATACAGAGATACCCCCAGCAGGATTGTCTGCATCCCAACAATATTGTCATATCAGTTTTACAGATAATGGAATTGGTTTCGACCCTATTTATAAAGAAAAAATATTCCAGGTATTCCAAAGACTGCACGGTAAAGAAGCTTATCCGGGAACGGGTATTGGTCTTGCCATTGTACAAAAAATCATCAATAATCATAACGGGTATATCACTGCCACAGGAGCATTGGGTGAAGGAGCCAGGTTCGATATTTATCTTCCACAACAATCCAAAAACTAATGAGTAAGCCATCTTTCATAGTCGTCATCGGTGCCTCCGCAGGAGGATTGAATGCCCTCAGCGAAATGGTACAACATTTAAAGAAAGGAATAGACACTGCTTATTGCATTGTATTGCATCTGTCGCGGAAAGGGATAGGCGACTATGTGGTACATACCCTTCAAAAAGTTACCAGCTTAAGTTGTAGCATTGTTATAGATGGCGAATCAATTGAAAAGGATCATATATACGTGGCAAGACCAAATCAACACATGCTTGTGAAAGATGGTAGATTCTTATTGGGTGCGGGGCCGGAAGAGAACCGCTGGCGCCCCTCCATTGATGTGTTGTTCCGTTCTGCTGCAGTGGCTTATGGCTCTCAGGCAATTGGCGTAGTATTAAGTGGATTGCTTGATGATGGAACATCCGGTATGTGGGCAATCAAAAGAAGTGGAGGCCAATGTATAGTCCAGGATCCGGACGAAGCAGAATATCCGGATATGCCCATGTCGATCATTAATCATATGGAAGCAGACTTTGTAACAACTTTGGTCGAAATAGGACCGATTATCGAACAGCTTACAAATAGTATCGGGGATCTGAGAACAGCAGCACCTGATGATGTGATCTCAGAATCAAAGATCGCTGAAAGAACTGCGGTTGGTATAGATGATGTGAGGAAGCTGAACGTTGAACAAAGCATATTTGCCTGCCCGGATTGCGGTGGCGGTTTGTGGGATGTAAAAAACGATGTGATAAAACGTTATAGATGTCATATTGGTCATGCTTATACAGAAAAGGATTTGATTTTAAGGCAAGCTATGACTGCTGGTAATACATTGTGGGTCGCACTCCGCATGATGGAAGAGCGCAAGCACCTATTGCGTAAAATGGAAGTTGATAATACAAAAAAAGGTTATAAAAGTGTTGCAGTAGGTCACCATGAAAAACAAGTTGAACTTGACCGTCATATAGACCGGCTGAAAGAAATACTTCGCGATCTTCAAAATCATGATACAGCTTAATTGCCGTCCGCATTTCTAAAGGCTACCTTCTTGAAAAACTATCTTCCTCAAAGGCTACCTTCCTGGGTCACATACGGAATCCGACTTTAAAAATTCTGGTTACGTATTGGTTGCATATTGGTTGCATTTTGGTTGCATAAGTGTTAAGAAAAATTATGCCGCGAAACATAAGGGAAAAAAGATATATTTTCGATTTCTTATTTCACCATTAAACTGTCTTCCTTATGTCTTATACCGAACACAAAATCGTAGTAGGTGACCCGGGCCTTGGAATCATTCTGCGGGAGATCAATGAGGCAACCCGGGAGTATACTGTCGAGTCTGATTCAGAAGAGTTTGTGGAAATTTTTGGCACTAACACCTTTACTTTTATAAAGGGAAACAGCGCTGTCGAAAATGCCATTCTCGGCGACGTTATCCCACGTCATCAACCCCGGGCAATGGAGATAATTGAAGACATTAAGAAAGCGTTGTGAAGAAAGTGGTGAGTGGTAAGTGATGAGTGGTGAATTTGAGTGAATTAATTATGAATTATGAAAATTTCATAATTCTCATAACTCTTAACTCACTCATAACTCATAACTCATAATTCATATCTCTCTTTACTGTAGTCTCGTGAGGCTTACGCTTTTCGGCGGCGCTACGATTAAAGGGAACTTCTCTACTTTAACGTTGCTTGCGTCAAGACCAAAGCCTTTTTCTTCTGAAAGACTGATATCTTTCAGGAAGAAATGTAGTTTCATCATCATCCTTTCCCAGATTGGCAATTCATTGTCTTCGCTCAGGTATTTTTCAAGGACGATGAATCTGAAGTCGCCAATCACGTTGTTTTTTTCGAGGCTTTCATACCTGCTCAGTACGTTTACCTCCCTGTTTTTCACCAGGTCCTCTACCACTTTTTTAAATAACAGGTTCATACGCGGCTGGACCCTGAAACCTAAACGGAAATCTACGCGTATCACATCATTTGGAATGATGTGCTCGACCTTGTATTGTGAGGTATAAGGGTCATCAACCGTTTCTACATGAACAAACCAGTATATATCTGCCCGTTTGGGCCTTTTGTTTAGTATGGAATAAATAATCTTGTGTTCAATTTCTTTCGGATTATCAGCACTTGTGAGATAAACCAGGTGTGTAGCATATTTCGGTACGGTCTTATCCTGGCTCAGTTCCTGGAGTTTGGGCAGATAATGCTCAAGCCGAACGAATTCAACATACCTGTTTTTTATTTTTTTCGCTTTGAACCAATTGTACATGACCAGGAATAGCATTCCGCCAACAATTACGGCCACATAGCCGCCATGTGGTAGCTTGTCAAAATTTGCAGCCAGGAAACTCATCTCAATGACCAGGAAAACCAACAGGTATAAATATATCAAAAGAGGTTTTTTTCTTTTCAGCACCAGGTAATTTGCAAAAAGAATGGAAGTTGCTATCATACACAAGGTGATCGCCAGCCCGTAGGCAGCTTCCATATTGGCTACCTTCTGAAAATAAAGCTCGATGCCAACACAGCCTGCATACAAAAGAAGATTGATTGCCGGAATATATAACTGTCCCCTGGCCTCTGTAGGATAATGGATCCGAAGTTTTGGCCATAGGTTGAGACGGATTGCTTCGCTGATCAGGGTAAACGAACCTGAGATTAAAGCCTGGCTGGCGATAATTGCTGCTGATGTGGCTATCGCAATGCCGAAATATAAAAACCAATGAGGCATCAGGCCATAAAATGGGTTGAAGCCCGCAGTTATCATTTCCGTGGTTATTTTTTGGCCACTGTGGTTGTGAAGCAGCCAGGCTCCCTGGCCAAGATAATTAATGATCAGGCATGATTTAACGAATATCCATGAATACCTGATGTTCCATTTACCACAGTGACCAAGATCTGAATAAAGTGCCTCAGCTCCGGTCGTACAAAGAAACACACCTCCAAGTATATAAAATCCGGAGGGATATTTTATCAGTAATTCAATTCCATAATAAGGATTAAATGATTTCAACACATGCAGGTCATCAGAAACATGAAATATGCCCAGGGCTGCAAGCATAGTAAACCAGCCGGTCATTACCGGTCCGAATAGCTTGCCGATCGCAGCCGTTCCAAATTGTTGTACAAAAAACAGGATCGTCAAAATGCCAATTACTATATAAACAATGGTGCGCTGGCTGATGTTTGATAGGCCTGGTACCTGCTTTAAGCCTTCAATGGCTGATGAAACAGAAATTGCCGGTGTGATCATTCCATCAGCAAGCAGTGCGGCTCCCCCTATCATAGCAGGGATCACCAACCATTTTTTCCTTCTTCGTACAAGGGCATACAAAGAAAATATCCCTCCTTCGCCCCGGTTATCTGCGTTTAGAGTAAGGATAACATATTTTACGGTTGTTTGAAGCGTGAGGGTCCATATAATCAGCGACAGGGTACCGATAACCAGCTCTTCGCTTATTACCTTTCCACTAATAACAGCGTTGAGAACATATAAAGGGGAGGTACCAATATCGCCATAAATTATACCTAAAGCTATGAGGAGGCCAGCCGTAGAAACCTTATTGTGTGAAGACATTATCTGCTATTGTTAACTATTCAGTTTAGCATTCAAAAATATAGCAGGAACTGGTAAATTAACGGGAAAACGGGGCATCGGCTTAAATCTTTATATAATCCTTATACCTTGCAGTGATCGAAATTGCTAATCCTTATACCTTGCAGTGGTCAATATTGCTAATTATTATAAGCTTGGCATATTGATGGACGGGCAGCTAACTTAGTAGAAGGAAAATGCTGGTCAGTAATAGCCTGCGGAAAAAATAATCGAATGGAATGATGAAACACCTTTCTAAACCTTTTGACAAAAGCTCATTTATAACCCAAAAAGGCAAACCATATTTGATTGCTTTATTGCTGGTTTTTATTGTGAGCACTATATGCTACCTGTTTTCTTCCTATCTCAGCTACCGCGTTGTTGCACTTATTTTGTTGCTGGTGGTTTCGGTTATCGCGGTTTCGTTCGACATATTTCCCGTTTTACTCGCAGCATTTTTCAGTGCAGTGATCTGGAATTTTTTCTTTATTCCGCCGATATATCATTTCCGGATTTCCACTTCAGAAGACCTGATTTTACTCATTATGTATTTTCTGATAGCGATGATCAATGCAGTGCTTACTTATAAGATCAGGAGAGCTGAAACCAAGGCAAGAGAAAAAGAAGAAAAAGCAAACACGGTTAAATTATATAATACCATGCTTAATTCTTTATCACATGAGTTAAGAACACCTATAGCTGCCATAATCGGTGCAACAGATAATCTCCAGTCAGCTAACAATAACCTGACGCCGGGTCACAAAGATCAATTGATTGCGGAAATCTCAAAAGCTGCGCTTCGGTTAGATAGACAGGTTGGCAACCTGCTCGATATATCAAGGATAGAATCCGGGTTTATAAAAGCAAAGAAAAACTGGGTCGACATTGTCGAAACCATTCATGACGTCGTGCATAAAATAGAGGAGAACGGGATAAGTCAGCGAATCATCATAAACATCAGCCCGGCTATTCCGCTTTTTAAAACAGATAAGGTGATGCTTGAACAGATTGTTTCAAATATTGTTAACAATGCAGTTCTTTATTCTTATTCAGATAGTGTTCTTAAAATAAATGTTTCGGACAGCACCCGTCCACCAGTCACCGTCGGAGATGTACAATCTATTTCCTTTGTTGACAATTCGCTACAAACATATCGTGCAGACAAATCCGATCAGACATTTATTACAAACAATCACAACCAAACATTTACTCCGGATAATATTCAAAATCCGGATTTTCAAAAGATATCCACTGAAGATCCGGGTAAACAAACATTATTTCCATCCGGGCCGGATAAAATCTTCAGCAAAGGCAATGTGCTAAGCTTAATGATAGAGGATAGCGGCCCTGGATTTCCGGATAATGAACTGCCTTTTATTTTTGATAAATTTTACCGGTTGAAAAACAGCAAAGCCGGGGGTACGGGCCTCGGCTTATCAATAGTGAAAGGCTTTACTGAAGCATTAAACGGAAGAGTAACAACTGAAAATGTTATGGGAGGAGGTGCGAGGTTTATCATAGAAATACCTTGCGAAACTTCATATTTAAAAGTGACAAATGAATAAAACGGAGATACTGGTTGTTGATGATGAAGAGCAAATTCGCAAACTGCTGGAGATCACTTTGCAATCAAATAATTACCAGATTAAGCAGGCGGCCAATGCCAGGGACGGAATCATCATGGCTTCGAATCATCCGCCAGACTTGATTTTGCTGGATGTTGGTCTGCCTGATAAAGATGGTATTATCATGTTGCAGGAATTAAGGGAATGGTATACTAATCCTGTGATTGTACTCTCAGTTCAGAATAGCGAAGATGTTATCATCCAGGCTTTAGATAAGGGTGCCAATGATTATCTGACCAAGCCATTCAGAACAGGCGAACTACTGGCCAGGATAAGATCAGCACTTCGAAATCCTGTCACTGATGAAACTGAACCGGTGATCAATACAGAGGATCTCCAGATAGATCTTAGTTCACGTACCGTTACCGTAAGAGGAGAATTAATCAAGTTCACCGGCACAGAATACAACCTGTTGTCACTTTTTGCCAGGAACGAAGGAAAGGTATTAACGCATGCATTTCTGCTGAGAGCTGTTTGGGGCCCCGGGTTTATAAATCAATCACAGTATCTGCGCGTTTTTATGGCACAAATAAGGAAAAAGATAGAGAAGGATCCGAATCGCCCCGAGTATCTTTTAACTGAATCAGGCGTAGGGTATAGGTTTGTATGTAAGTGATGAGTTATGAGTGATGAGTTATGAGTTAGTGGTGAGTTGTGAGTGGTGAGTGGTGAGTTGTGAGTGGAGTGGTTAAGTGGGAGTTTGTGGTTGCTTGGATTTTATCAGATGGTGTAATAATTGAATTGTTCGTATTGCGCGATACAAAATTAAATGATCGCGGACAATAACTTGATTGAGAAGTTTGCTAAATGTTGGAGATTAATGCTCTTGTATTATCTTGACGCGTCATTTGAGAGCAAGACAAATAAAACGCAACAAACAAACCAAACCAAACAAACAAAACAAAGCCAAAACCAAGCGAAACCAAACTAATCCAAACTAAACTAATCCAAACCAAACAAAAAAAACCAAACAAAACAAAACCAAGCCAATCCAAACCAAACGAATCAAAACCGAGCTAAACGAAACCAAACTAACGAAACCAAATCTACATGCTAATATTGCTGCTCATTTCCATTTCTTCTATTTTTTTGTTTACAAGTTGTCAGGATGCTACTCGACACAAAGAATCTTTTTTAACCTCAGATCTGAAAATTGGTGGTGGACAAATGCCTGATGTCGCCACTGATAATAAAAACAATGTTCACCTCGTCTATGGTCACGACGATAGTATCTTTTATGTATCATCTGATGATGCCGGTAAAAAATTCTCAGATCCTTCATTGATAGCTGTTGAGCCTGGATTATTTTCTTCTCACACAAGGGGACCACAGATTACAACCGGCAGCAAGGGCCTTACTGTAATAGCCTGTAATAAATCCGGCAATATTTTTTCGTATTTCAGATCTGGTAGTGGAGAATGGTTGAAACAAACACGTATCAATGATATGGACACTACTGCCAAAGAAGGCTTCATTGCATTACATGCGGATGGCGACCAGGTCTTTGCAGTTTGGCTTGACATGCGCAACAAACACAATGAAATATTTGGCTCCGGCTCCAAAGACGGTGGAAAAACCTGGTCATCAAACAAGATGATTTATGCTTCACCTGACACCTCTGTTTGCGAATGCTGTAAGCCAACCGTATTAATCAAGGGCACAGAAATTAATGTCATGTTTCGTAACCGGTTCAGTGGTTACAGGGATATGTACCTGATACAATCAAAGGACGCCGGTAAATCTTTTAGCCAGGCACATAAATTGGGAGCCGGAAGCTGGCCGCTGGCAGGATGCCCAATGGATGGCGGTGGTATGACTATGAAGAATAATAATCTCCAAACAGTGTGGCGTCGAAAAAACAAGATTTACGCCTGCGAGCCTGGTAAACCAGAAACAGCAATAGGGGAGGGCCAGGGCTGTACAATAGCTACTGTCAATGGCCAGACTGTATATTGCTGGACCCATAATGGTGAAGTGGTCCTCCTTAAACCGAAAGGAGAATTGCAAGTCATCGGCAAGGGCAACTCGCCCCGTATTGAAACTGTCGATAACAACAATCTTCTTTGCATATACGAAAGCGACAAACAAATCTACACTCAAATCATCTCAATAGTTGAATAGAATTATGAATTATGAGTTATGAATTATGAAAGGAGTGATGAGTTATGAAGTTTCGAGTTAAATTGGGCTGTATTCACAACTCATCACTCGCAAACTCATCACTCACTCATCACTCATAACTCATAACTCATAATTCATAACTCATAATTCATAACTCAAGACTTAACTAATGTGAAACATTACTGCTATCTGACCTTGGTCCCAAACACCAACCGTGTTCACCATGCCTCCAGTTTGCAGATCGAAATGCGAAAATGTTTGTTGCGATAAAAAGTATGATTGCAAGTATAGCCGCCACCTTTGTAAAACGCGTCAGGGTTTTACTTTTTGAGAAATTCCCAAATACATACCCGATAATAAATACCATGCTTGCAATAAAAAGTAATCTCGTTAAAATTATTCCTACTAACATAACTGTAGTTTTAGATTGTTGATAATTATTGTTAAAATATTTTTACTTTCTAAATGATCACTGAAACAATTAGCTTAACATTTATTCACTCATTCACTCTGACACTCCACTCATAACTCATAATTCATAACTCATACCTCTCTTAAACTTACCTCAGCTGATGAAGCAAATCTTCGATTTCGTCTTTTCCCCAGTGCGGGTAATTGGTTTTTGGTTTTTCGTTGTTCCATTGGGCAAGTGCATTTTCAAGAATTTGTTTGGCTTTGACTTTATCTCCACCAAACATTTTTGGTGCGCTGAATTTCTCCCAGCCATCGAGCCAGTTTGCACGGGGATTTGCAGGATTTATTTTTTGCGCTTGTTGATAATACTGCATAGCTGCCGGTCCATACTTTCTGCCATAGGTCATGGGACTAATAAATACCCGCGATCTGTTGATCATGCTTAATACAGCATATACTTCGGAGATTTCTGTTTTTTGTGAAGTTGAATCAAGAAAGGTCAATGCATTTTGAATCTGCTTTTCGGCTTTGTCTGCATAAGGTTCAATCCTGTCACCATCATTTTGATAAAGCCAGCCGATTTTTGCATTACAGAATGCAGCATAATATGGTGCCAGCCAATCTGCGTTTGGTTGTGTTGCGAGTTTCTCAAACTGCACTGCCAGTTTTTCAAAGTCCTTTACGGATTTGGCTTTTTGTAATTCGGCGGTGGCATTTTTTAGGCCTTCCTGGTAATTAGTCTGTCCTAAACCCGCGAAGGCAATTGCCAGGAAGACGAACATTGCTAAGAGAATTTGTTTCATAACTTTTGTTTTTGTTATTGCGATTATTGTTTGTGACTATGATTATTGTTTGTGACTATGATTATTGTTTGTGATTACGATTATTGATTGTGATTATGATTATTGTTTGTGATTATGATTATTGTTTGTGCTTACGATTATTGATTGTGATTAATTATTGTGATTGCGACTAATTATTGTGATTACGATTATTGATTGTGATTGCGATTATTGATTCATATACATTGATGTATTACCGATTTGTTTTGATGAGATAATTTCATTTTAGTGGTTATAGTTGAACGCTTCATTATAGTTGAGCACTTCATTATTATTGCACGGTTCATTATTAATAATGAGTCGCATCTTTGAGATCCTCTTTTAGAGGTTTTGATCCATAATGTTATCCCTGGTGTCAGTGCCAAAACCCATAAAAATTCCAAAATAAAATGTCCTGGTGGCGGGAAGTGAGATTGGGATTTTGTTGGCACCTGTCAAACCATAATTGTATCCAAAGACCTGGTTTCGTCCAAATACATTGTTCATCCCTAAGCCAATACCCGAAAAGTCCTTGTGTTTCCATTTTTTGAACATGGAAAAAAGATAAGCGAAGCTGATATTCATATTGCTGTAGGTCCTCGTAGTTCCCTGGTCCTGGATTTCAGCAACCCCTCCTGAACGATTATTGATAAAGTAATACGGCCGCCCGGTTGCAAAACTGTATGAAACATTCAGGTTCATACTCAGATCAGTATAGAATCTCTTGATGGCAATGGAAGCAGTATGCGGTGTTGAAAATCCGGGACGGATAGCATAGGGATAATCAAGGTATTTTCTTTTTGTGTCGAGATAAGTATAGCTGATCCAGTAATCAAGATCCCTGATGGTTTTTTTGTCCCGGAAAAAAACTTCAAACCCTCTTGCATAACCATCACCGGTATTACCACTATAAGGATATGTTGTTGCCAGCCGTTTATAGAGTTTGTAATAGGCTTCCATCCGGAGCCAGCGGTTATTCTTATTTTTCTGGTAATTGAGTATGAAATGTTGTGCATCCGAAAAGTCAGGGTTTGCATTATCGATGAGCTGATAAGGTTCTGGTTTCTGATAGAACCTTCCATATGCTATATTCAACTGGCCACCGTTGTTAAACCGATAGGCAATACTTAGCCTTGGTGCAATAACGGCTTTCCTTAACAGGTATGAATACTCGCCCCTTAGGCCGATCTTAGCCGCGAGGTGACGCGCCAGATAAACATCGGATTCAACGAAACCTGCTACCAGGTTATCCTTCACATTGTTAACGGTATCTTCGAATTTGTATTTATCATCACTAAAAAAGTACTCAGCGCCGAACCTGAGCACACGCCTGTTTGAAAATGTTTTACCTAGAACCAGCCTGGCTTGTGCGAAATTGGATTGGTTGTGGGATTCAAAATTTTTAAGATTGAAAGGAAATCCGGTCAATGATAGCTCATTTTTTTCTGCATCGAGCAGGCGGTTGGTTACCTGCCGCTGATGATAGTTATAAGACAATGCGGCATCAATCTTCCAGTTGTTGGCTAGCAACTCACGGTACGATAAATTGCTATAAATATTTGACCCCCCGCCATCATATGATGTGAGAAGTTGCAGGCTATCCGGATCCGGATTACGCATACCCGTGCGATCGTAACCATAAGTAGCATAGAACTTAAGCATTCCTGTTTTGCTGGTGCGAAGACGGAAATTTGCATCGCCTGATAAATACTGTGGGCCATTGAAGAAATCAGGTTTTGCATTTATCATTTTGTTGTAGAACTGCTGGTTCCCGAAATTTGCGCTGGCTCCATAGCTTGAGTTACCTTTTTTGCCAAGCTCCTGGAAGTTTACTGCAACAACCATTGGAAAAATGGCGAGCCCAATGGAGGATACATCTGGTAGATCAACCGTTTCAAGTATAAGGGCACTGCTCATGGCCTGGCCATACAATGCTGAATAACCACCAGTGCTGTATAACACACCTTTGAATAGAAACGGGTTAAGCCTTGCAGGCTGCAAAATGCCCGGTACTGAATTATAGTTCGGATTCCTTAACAGGGTGCCATCAACAAACTGCTTTGCCTCTTCACTGGTACCACCTCTTACAAAAAGCCCTTCTTTTTCACCAACCTGTTGTGTACCCGGAAGAGATCTTAATGAATTGGCAATATCACCACCATTGCCTGCAACAGTCATTGCATCCATAGGTGTGAGTGAAGCTCCTTTGGCCTTGTCGCTGGCTTCGAAGGTGCCGGCTGCCACCACCACTACCTCGCCCATGGCTTTTATTTCATGCTGCATTATTATCTTTGCATCCTCATCTACCTGGTTTGTAGCTAAACTTAATTCCTGTGCCTGATATCCAACACAGGAGACTATCAGTGTCCATGGTGCTGGTTTGGTAGTTATTATTGAAAACCGACCCGACGGATCGGTGGAAGTACCAGCCCCTGAAAATTTTATCCTGATAGTGGCGGCTGACAACGGTTCGTTATCATCACTCATCACCTTTCCTTTGATTTCAGTTTGAGTGATTCCTGTTTTTGCAGAGTCTGTTTGCGCCCTTGATTTGATGGCGTTTGTAAGTACCAGTGCCAGGATGGTTAATATTTGCAATAATAGTTTCATGATCTGCAGTTTTACAAATCGAAACTATAACAACATCATAGTGGGCCCGGCTTAGAATCGACCTTAGACCAGCTTGAATAGACGAGAGGGGGAATTTTGTAGATGTGATTTTAGGAAAGTGGTGAATTTAATGTCGCAGGAATTATCCTGGCTATACAGGAATTATCCTGGCTATAAAGGAAGCATTTTTTCCACTTCAGAACGATAGTTTTCACTGAGCGGTAACTCAATGTTCCCGATACAGATCAGATCACGTTTAATGGCTGAGACCTTGTCTGCAGAAATTATATATGATTTATGGGAGCGTACAAAACGATGATTTGCCAGTTTTTCTTCCATTGCTTTTAATGACATCCGTGTAATTACAGGACGGTTTGAAGAAGAAAGAAAGATCTTGACATAATCCTTCATTGCTTCTATATATAAGATGTCGGAGATGGAGATCTTCACCTGGTTGTATTCAACATAAACAAAAAAATAATCGGGCGCTTGTTCAGGTGATGCAGATTTTTGTTGAAGGTTAAAAAGTTCATGGGCTTTGTTGCAGGCGCGTAAAAACCGTTCAAAGGACACCGGTTTCAATAAATAATCAACTGCATTCAGGTTGAATCCTTCGAGAGCATGTTCCTGGTAGGCCGTTACAAATACCACCATAGGAGGTTTCTGCAAACTTTGTATAAACTGGAGGCCATTAAGTCCTGGCATCTGGATATCAAGAAAGATCAGGTCAATGCTTTGTTTATGAAGTATTGTTGCAGCTTCCAGCGCATTTTTGCACCTGGCTACGAGATGTAAAAAAGGCACCTGCTTTATATTATCTACCAGTAAATCAAGAACCAGTTTTTCGTCATCGACTGCAATACAATTAAGCATAGCGATACTGTTTTAAAAGTTTCAGCCTGACCATACATTGTTAAATAACCAGGTAATTACTGTTCAACAGTTCTAATGTTCAACAGTTCTACTGTTTAACAGATCTAATATTCAACAGTTCAACATTTCAAATCTAATATTAATTCAACCTGGTAAATCCCGTTTTCGTCTTTGATATTCAGCCGTTGCCTGTCTCCATATAAAAGTAAAAGGCGGTTCCTTACGTTGGCCAACCCGATGCCTGAACTTTTATCCTTTGAAGAATTCGCATTCACATAATTGTTTGTTATTGAAAACAACAATGGCTTTTGGTTTGCAAACAGCTTAATGTGGATAAATGGATTTGTTGCAAGTCCAATGCCATGTTTGAAAGCGTTTTCAACAAATGGTATCAATAACATCGGTTCAATATTGCAATCATTTTCTCCATTTTGAATATCGATCCTTAAATCCATATCATCTCCAAACCGGAGTTTCTGTAGTTCGACATAGTTACGCAGGTATTCAATTTCTTTTGAAACGGGGAACTTCTCCTGGTTGGTTTCATACAAAATATAACGAAGCATTTCTGAAAATCTAATTAGTGTCGGTTCCAGGAGGTCAGACTTAGTTCTGGCCAGTGATACAAGATTTGTCATAACATTAAAAAGAAAATGCGGACTGATCTGTGACCTTAAAAATTTCAGTTCAGATGCCATCGCTTCAGCTCGTTTTTCCTTTTCCTTTCTTTCAAGCGTTAATCGACTCCTGATAAAGATGAATATAAAACTTGCAATAAGAAATGGAACCGGGGGAAATAATATGATCGGCTTATTTGTGTCGGTAAGTACAAATTGCGGATCTGCGAGGTTAACCATGAACAGTTTCAAATGATAAAGAGCGGGTATTATTCCGACCAGGAATAGGATATAGATCGGCCAGAACCGACGGTTCAACAACCTGGGAAATAACAGGTATACATTTAAATAAAACAGGCCGATATGTATTATGGTGGTGATAATAAAAAAGCCCCTGGGTAACCCGGTGTCAAATTTGACATTTCGAAAGAGGATCACCGGAATTAATATGATCATGAGCCAGATGGTGGCATGAACCGCGGGCACCGGCATACTTAATTTAAAATGTCCTTTATGCTGTTGTTTGTTTAAATCCATATTAAACCCTGTTGTTTAAATCTGAAATGCAGGTAATTTCGCTGTTTAGTTAAATCCATATTAGACCCTGATGTTTATAACTGAAATGCAGCTAATTCTCAGCGTTTTGTTCAAGCTACGAATCAAGATAACATTTTAGGCGCAAGTGTAGACCAGTGGTCAATATCCGCAGATGAAAAGAACTTTAAGAGAAATATGAAGTATGAGTTATGAGTTATGATACTGGAGTGATTAGTTATGAAAACAAAATTTCTTTATCTCATAATTTCTGCATTAATTTTCATAATTCATAACTCATAATTCATATTTCTCTTAAAATGATTCTCTTTAACTTGGGATAAACCAAACAATAAAAATAATGCAGGACGAAAGCAGGAAATATTCAAACGGGGAGATCACAGTTGTTTGGACGCCATCAATTTGTATTCATTCAGCGATCTGTTTTAAGGGTCTGCCCCCGGTTTTTAATCCAAGAAAAAGGCCTTGGGTGACGATTGAAGGAGCCGACTCGGATCGGATTATTGCGCAGGTTCAACAATGTCCTTCGGGTGCTTTGTCTTTTTTTTATAACAATGAACAGGAGGAGCAGAGCCAATCGATTGAAGCTGAGACAAAACTGGAAGCTTTGCCCAACGGACCATTATTGGTATATGGTAATGTATTGATCAAAGACGCACATGGTCACGAAATCAGGAAAAACAAGGTCACTGCTTTTTGCCGATGCGGTCAATCTAAAAATAAACCCTTCTGCGATGGTTCGCATATACCGGCAGGCTTCGTTGATTGAATTATGAATTATGAGTTATGAGTTATGAGTGAGTGATGAATTATGAAATTGAGTTATGAAAGCAAAAATCCCTTTATCTCATAATTCCCAACTCAAGTTTCATAATTCATAACTCATAATTCAATGTCGTTTAGTTAAGCCCTAAAGCTGTTTATATTCCATAGATGGTGGTTTCTTCTGTTTATGCTTTCGTTTAAACTTTCGTCCCGGTCTCACTATCTCGCATGTCCTTAATAATACATCATCCATCGCCGCAAGAGC
>NZ_DATHKG010000100.1:0-16995 GCF_035489435.1 Flavitalea sp. | reverse complement strand
CAAAATATAGTTGTACCGCTAAAATCTAAAGTTTTACTTTGTTTCATGGTTTCTGTTTTAATGTGTTTATGAAAGAAGCTTCAACTTAAATTTACACATTTGCAGAAACCATTCTCATACATGAGACCTGTTCGGAGTTACCCAAGCCGATCAGGGCCCAACAGCAACCAGCACTACAAGCATACTTAACAAAGCCGATCAGGGAACAAAAAGCCGATCGGAGACAACAGCAGAGAACGGCATGAACAATGGTATTAACCAGGAATCACAGTGGCAAATCAAACTAACCGAAAGGCCCATCCGGCGGAGTGAAGAACCGAGTGAACGCCATGAACGTACAACATCAACGATTTAACCAGGTAACAACCATGCGGCGATCCGAAATTGACGTTGGAAGCAGGAAAGCTATACCTTTCGATAAACCTTGTTAACAAGATAAACTCCATAAAGTATCACCGCTCCGCCAACTGCAAGATAAATTGTAAGAGGATCACCATAAACCAGGAAGCCGGATAAAACGGCCACAACAGGATTCATATAAGCATAGATAGAAGCCTGTTCAGTAGGCAAATGCTGCAAGGCATAGAGATAAGCCACAAATGAAATTACTGAACCGAAAACAACCAGGTAAGCTATTGCGGCCCATCCCTGCCAGGGTATATCAACCAGAGGGATGCTTGATCCACTGAACACAGATATGCCACCCATTATTATTCCTGAAATCAGCATCTGCAATCCAACACTGAAATAAGGATTAAATTTTGTCGCCTGGCTCTTGGTATAAAGTGTGCCGAAAGCCCAGGTCCATGAAGCGATTATTGATAAGATGATTCCCTGGCGGAAGTCTGCGTCAAGAAAATCATTCAGATGGTCATAAAAGATTATACAGATCCCGGCAAACCCGAGCAACAGTCCGGTTAGTGCTTTTAAAGGAGGCAGGGTAGAGTCCCGGAACAAACCGATTACAACAATCCACAAAGGAAAAATGGCGGAGATAATTGCCCCAAGTCCTGGTGAGATATATTTAAGGCCCAAAGTTGTTAGTCCGTTTGTCAACACAAAGTTGAGCAGGCTTAGAACAAAAACCGGCCACCATTCCCGGCCTTTTGGCAACCTGTATCCTTTAGCCAAAAAATAAATTACATATAGAATACCACCAAATGACTGCCTGATACCCGCCAGCTGAAGCGCCGGCATATGCCCTACTCCTTCTTCGCTTGCGATCCAGGTAGTTCCCCAGAAGAAGCAAACCATGGCCAACGCGGCCATGGCCCTGATTCTCACCGGGCCTGGTTGTGAAGCGTTCAAAATTTGAAGACCATTATCATGTTAGTGCCTGAAGTGTCTCATTCCTGTCATTACCATCACGAGCTTATGCTGTTTACAATATTCGACAGAGTCCTTGTCACGAACTGATCCACCAGGTTGGATAAAGGCCCTGATACCTGCCTCATGCCCGATCTGAACGCAGTCATTAAACGGAAAAAAAGCATCACTGGCAAGTACTGCATCATTAAGATCAAACTGAAACTGGTGCGCTTTTTCTATAGCATGACGTAAAGCGTCTATCCTGCTTGTCTGACCGCATCCTTTACCCACGAGCTGTTTGTTTTTTACCAAAGCAATAGCGTTTGATTTCAAATGTTTACAAACAGTATTGGCAAATTCCAGGTTCTCTTTTTGTTCAGGAGAAGATTCCAGTCCACCAACTTCTTCCCATTTAGTGTGGCTCCCTATATCGGTTCCCTGGACAAGAACCCCACCCAACAAGGATTTGAACTGCAACTCCGGTAGCTTCACATCCTTTAATTCAAGCAGTATGCGATTTTTCTTTGACTTAAGAACAAGCAATGCGTCTTCATTAAAAGCGGGAGCTATCAACACTTCAAAAAATATTTCATTTATTGCCGCGGCTGTTTCCTGGTCTATAGTGTTGTTACAAACCAGTACACCTCCAAAGGCACTTTCCGGATCCCCGGCCAGAGCATCGTCCCAGCTTTGTTTCACCGTAGGTCTTTGAGAAATACCACATACATTGGTGTGCTTGATGATTGCAAAAGTTGAATTGGTTTTGTTGCCGGATATACCAAATTCATGGATTAGCTGGATCGCAGCATCTACGTCAACCAGGTTATTATATGAAAGTTCTTTACCATGAAGCTGGTTGAAAGTCTTGCTGTAATCTCCGTAGAAAACACCGGTCTGGTGCGGGTTTTCGCCATATCGCATCGTTTTCGGTCCAAAACTTGATTCCAGGAAATAAAGGCTGTCTACCTTGTTGAAATATTTTGCGATAGCAACGTCATAATGACCAACGATCTCAAAAGCCCTGGCAGCGAATTTCTTCCGCTGTTCAATGGTGGTCTCGCCATTCTGATCCCTAAGAAGGTTTTCCAGTTCAGGATAGTCTTTTTTCGCGGCTATCACCACTACATCCCTGAAGTTTTTTGCTGCGCCCCTGATCATTGATGGCCCGCCAATATCAATTTTTTCTATAATCGATTTTTCCTCATTGGTTGATGCGACCGTTTCCTCAAAGGGATAAAGGTCCACTATAACCAGGTCCAGAACAGGAATCTTGTACTGCTCCATTTCTTTTACATCATCCGGATTGTCTCTCCTGCCCAGTATTCCGCCAAAAACCGATGGATGCAGAGTCTTTACCCGCCCACCAAGAATTGAGGGATAAGTAGTGAGCGACTCAACCGGAACTACTTTTATTCCCAGCTTTTCAATAAAAGACTGAGTTCCACCCGTAGAATAGATGGTAACACCCTGGTCGTTTAATAATTTTACGATCGGTTCAAGACCATCTTTATAAAAAACTGATATCAGCGCAGATTTAATTTTCATGTATCGAGTTTAAATGCCCCGGCAGCCGGTAAGCACAGGTAGTGAAGCAAGAATTTAGTGTCAAGGGCGCAAAAGTATATTAATTCAAATTCATTACAAAGGCACCTTCATCCGACACAGCGGAATAACGTATACCCAGCGACTTACATTCCTGCGACCAGGCCCTGGCCTTCCAGGCGGGGTTTGAGCTGTCAAATACCACCATCACAGGTAGTTCACCTCTCGCGAAGTTGACAAATTTTCCACGCGGATTCCCGGAAACAATTAGTAAATCTGGCTTTATGGAACAGTACACCGGGAATTTTGAGAAAACGATAAGCTTTCCTCCATGTCTCAGCAGGTAACTTTTACCGGTGCCACCTTCGGGTGAATACACATTGCTTATCCGATGAACTATTCTCGAAGGACTAATATTAAACCTTAAAACTAACTGATTCGAACTAACTGAAGTGTCTGCAATGAAGAGTGCATTTCTGCCTTCAATCAATTCTAGGGCAGATGATTTACTAACATTATATACGATAAGTTTCTGCTGGTTGACCGCATTATAAAATGATAAACTACGCATCATAAAAAAAGATATCATCCCGGAAAGTGCAACCCAAATTCCGGTTTTGGCTTTTTGAAAAAAATAGTATGAAAACCCGGCAATAATAACATATAGCAGTACCTGTTGAACAGTATCTATCTGTATGGATTTCCAGTTTGCAAAAGGAAGAATATCTATCAGTTCAACAAACCAATTCATCATTGCAATCAGATGATGGATGAGCTCGCCAATCAGAAACGCAAGCGGGCTAAAAAATGCAATGCAACACAGCATAATTTCCGCAATAAGAATAATACTTGAAAGTGGTATTGCCACAAAATTAGTGATGAGAAAGAAGTTAGGAAACTGGTGAAAGTAATACAGGCTGACCGGTGTAGTAAGTATCTGCGCAGATAATGTGATAGCACAGGTTTTCCAGATTATCAAAAGGATTTTGTTGCTGAATGGGAGCAGTTGAGAGACGGACTTCTGATAAATTATTATACTAAGAACAGCTGCATAAGATAATTGGAAACCTGTGTCCCAAAGCCAGAAAGGATTATAGCAAAGAAGCAGGAAGGCTGAAGCAGCAAGGCTATTATATACAGATAAATTTCGCGCAAGTACTTTACCTGTAGCAATACATGTAAACATTACTGCTGATCTTACTACCGAAGCAGATGCGCCTGCCATAATAGCAAAAATCCAGATACCAGCTATCACTATCAGCAACTGTATAACACGGGCAGTTGTGGAGTACCTTAGCTTCCTGGTTAATAATATTAGTATCGCATATATTAATCCAAGATGTAATCCTGAAATGGCTATCACATGCACAACCCCCGTATTTGAATATGCCTGGACAAGTTCTTTATCGAGGTTGTCTTTGTATCCTATAAGTAATGCTTGTGCAAGACCCGATTCTTTAGATCCGGGGATATATTTTTGCATCACGGATACTACTTGCTGTCTTGCATTAAAAATAAAATTCCGGAATTTATTAATCGATTTCTGCCTGGATATTTTGTAAGTAGCTTCCGTTAGAAATACCTGGTAATGGATGCCCTGTAAATAGCAATACTGCCTGTAATCGAAGGCGGCAGGATTGCCTGTATTCGATACCTGTTGCAGTTTTGCTGCAATTATGATTATGTCACCATATTTTAATTTTAGGTGTGCAGGGTTCTTTTCAAAGTAAATTAGCACAATCCCTGTTGTGTGATAAACGCGTTTGCCATTTATCATCCCGTTTATCGTTCCGGATGATTTGTATGAACCCGGTTTTTCCGTGAGCGGTTCGTTAATGGTCAGTATTAATTTAGACCCTGGCTGATATTGTTGAAATACTGATGATGGATCATTTTTATCGTCTGTGCAAAACATGCAGATGCAGCCGCAAAACATCACCATTAAATGTATACTGATACCGGCAAAAGCCCTGCTGGCATATTGATATCTGAGCGGTTGGAAATGGAAAAGGAACAATAAGAATGCAATCGCGAAGATGGATCCGGTTAACAGCGAAAGATGAAAATTACAAAACCATTGAATTAATAAACCTGAGGCAAATGGCAGAACAAGTCTTACAAACGGGGCGTTCTTATAAAAAGGAACAGTATATAGATTCATCAGTGGAATTTATATACTGTCCTTAATTTCATCGGGTTGAAAAAAACCGGCTGAGTAGTTTTTTTCTGATGATCATCTGCCTTTCAAATGATTGGTAGCACTGAAAGTTTATAGGATAAGGAATAACAGTTGATGGTATCAGGAAAGGCTCTTACTAAATTTCGCCTGGTTCTGCAAAGGAATATTTTGATCTCAATAATACGGATGACAAATTTTTGGTATATTGGTATAATTGAAGCTGGATATTGAAGGTTAAAAACGGGTGTTATCCTTTTGGACCTTAACTAAGGTCATTTAAAATAGTTGATCCTCCATTTTTTAGAAGACATTTCTATCACTGTTTTTCGTACCATCGATTTACGGGGTTTTCGACCCCGTAAATCAACGGTGAAATGCCTGCGGACTTTACGGTTTTAAATACCGGAAATTAACGGTATATTTCTGCGGAAAACCTCGTTAATTGTTGACTGTCTTGACTTTATAAATAATCGCTATTTGTAATTCATTGATACGCACGAGCTTGTGACTATGATGCCCCTTTTCTCTGTATTACTTTTACTGAGTCAATCTGATTCTCTAAAAACATATAAATAATAAGGGTATGATCACAGTAGAAAAAACTTCGATTAATGTTGGAAAGTACGTTGATACAAAACATGTAGACACTGTAATTCGTGAATACAAACACGAAAGATGGGCACAAAACTCGGAGCGGATAGGTAAGGAAGATTCTTTGAGCGTTTGGTGGAGTGTTGAAGAGTTAGAAAACTTTCTTGCCCATGCAAAAGACAACGGTGCTGATGGTGTTAAAATGTATTTTGCAGCTTATCCGAAGGATTTTACTGAGCAACCTTTATATGCCGGTAGACAAACTGTTGTAATGGTAGCAACAAAAACAAAAGAAGCAGAGGAAGGAACAGTAAATAAAGATATCTACACCACTACCGAAAATGTCACAAGTATTCTTGCTTATAATATGGGTAAGATGTGCCCTCCTTTCTGCAAAGATGGCATTGCTCCCGGTTCTGATCTGGATTGGGGATTGGGCCTCACATTAGTTGACAGAGGTGAAAATGGCTTGACCTTAATTTAATTTAAGTCGCTTTTTCAATAATAACAAAACCTCCATCTAGTGGAGGTTTTGCTGTTATTGAAAACAATTCCGTTCTTTGTTTCCAGTGATGGATATACCTATCTACATATTTTTTATTGGAATCAGTTTTATTGCCAGCCTGATCAATATTTTTAATAACCAGGCCGACAAGCTTTATTTAAAAGCCTTTCCTTTTTATCTGGGCATAACTTTTATCATTGAATGCGTTGGAAACTACAGGTGGTCGCGTGGATTGACTACAGCAAATCTCTATAGTTTTTTTGGAGTGTTTGAATTTCTTTTTTACTCTTTCATATTGCTCCAGGCAGTTAAATCAAAAAAGGTAAGACAGGTTGTTCAGGTATTAATGATAATGTACCCGGTAGTAGTGTTATTAAATATACTGTTTATACAAATCGAAGGTTTTCATTCCATTACTTATGCCTTAGGTTGTTTGATAATTGTATCCATGTGTATTTATTATTTCCTGGAATTATTTCAATCGGCCAATTCCATTGAGTTAATAAGAGAGCCGGCCTTCTGGATTTGTACAGCATTACTGTTTTTCTATTGCTGTACTTTTCCGATTTTCAGTCTAACTAACTTCATAAGAACCCTTCCAAAGGTTATCATTGACAATATATCATCGCTACTGAACCTAATGAATTGTTTATTATATTCATTGTTCACTATAGCATTCTTATGCAGGATCGGAATCAGGAAATCTATGTCATTATTTTAGTTGGAGGAGTTCTTGCATTACTTTTAGTTGGTTTCATTGTAACAATTCTGTTTTTGTATCAAAGAAAACAACATCGACAGGAGCAGGAAATAGTCCGGATAAAAAAGGAATATGACCAGGAGCTGCTCACAACACAACTAGAAATCCAGGAGGAGACTTTCAAAACTATCGGCCAGGAGTTGCATGATAATATAGGTCAGGTGCTTTCAGTAGTAAAACTGTCGCTTGCTATTCTTCCGATCGAAAAAGAAGATCCCATCTACGAGGGCGTATACAATATCAGGCAGATGTTGAACAAGGCAATATTTGACCTGGCAGATCTTACAAAAAGTCTCCATTCCGACCGTATCGCACAGATCGGTCTCAGCGAATCAATAGGTTTCGAACTGGATAATCTCAAAAAAGCAGGTTTATTACAGGTCACTTTTGATGCCCCTTCGGATGAGCAACTCGCGGATAGTCAGAAAGCAATATTCCTGTTCAGAATCTTCCAGGAAAATATCAATAATATCCTCAAGCATTCGAAAGCCACAAGGGTGGACGTTTCAATTACCGTTTCAGCCAGTAATCTTTTTGTTATGAAAATCCGGGACAACGGGGTGGGCTTTAATATAACAGACAAAAGGGACAATGCTTCCCCGAGCAGCGGAGTCGGCCTAAAGAGCATGGCTAACCGCGCTAAACTGATTGGTGGAGAAATTTCTTTTCAAAGTTCACCGGGAAATGGAACTACTGTTATAGTAGCGTTACCTTTACCATATTAAAGTTTCTCAACAGGTATGGCTGCAGTTATCAAAAAAATTCAGGTGGCAGTCGCGGACGATCATAGTCTTCTGCGGCAGGCGCTGGCAAAACTTATCAATTCATTCGAGAATTTCACCGTTTTGTTCGAAGCCAACAATGGCAATGAAATCAAGTCAAAACTTGGAAAACATATCATTCCGGATATCGTATTGCTTGACGTGAACATGCCGGATATGGACGGTTATCAGACCGCCCAGTGGCTTCATACCAACTTTCCACAGGTGAAAGTGCTGGCTTTATCTATGTTCAGTGATGAAAATATAATCATCAGGATGCTGAAGCTTGGAGCTAAAGGTTATATACTCAAAAACGCTGAACCGGAAGAACTGAAGGAAGCACTGCATTCAGTGCTTGAGAAGGATTTTTACCTCTCTGAATATATTTCAGGTAAGATAGTTAGTGGCTTAAACAAAGATCTCGACAGGCCGGATGACCGGGTGACTCTTTCCGAAAAAGAAAAAGAACTACTAAAATGGATCTGCTCGGAAATGACTTACAAAGATATTGCAGGTAAAATGTTCGTGAGTCCAAGAACACTTGATGATTATCGCAATAACCTTTTTGAAAAGTTAAAGGTTAAAACGCGGGTGGGACTTGTGTTGTATGCTATCCGAAACAGGCTTGTTGAAGTTTGAGTTAAAGAAAAAGCTTCCTGATGAGGGAAACTTTTTCTTACGTCAGATTAGCTGTAATCTTAATTTTATACTATAAACTGTAATCTTAATTTTAAGCCTATAACTGTAATCGCTGATTATTTACTCAGGTACATGCTCCTGTCTTTATATAGTTGTCTGAAATAAGGATCCCTGAGATCTTTGATGAAACGGATAGCTTCACCGGTACTTTTCATTTCCGGTCCTAACTCCTTGTTCACACCGGGGAACTTATTAAAACTAAAAACCGGCTCTTTAATAGCAAATCCTTTTAACTTCTTTTCAAACTTGAAGTCCTTAAGAGTATGTGAACCGATCATAATCTTGGTCGCTACATTCAGGTAAGGAATCTGGTACGCCTTTGCGATAAAAGGTGTGGTACGCGAAGCCCGCGGATTCGCCTCGATCACGAATACTTTACTATCTTTTATTGCAAACTGGATATTGATCAGGCCTTTAATATTAAGTGCCCTTGCAATTTTCTCAGCATAGTGTTCCATTGTTGTTACAACAAGTGGAGTGAGGTTGAAGGCAGGTAATACTGCATTGCTATCTCCACTATGTATACCCGCAGGTTCGATATGTTCCATTACTCCCATTACATGAAAGTTGGTTCCATCAAATATCGCATCAATCTCAGCTTCCTGGCAACGATCAAGGAAATGATCCACGAGGATTTTATTGCCAGGTATATGTTTCAGAAGGCTAACTACGGCGTTTTCTACTTCGTCATCATTGATCACGATCCGCATTCTTTGTCCACCTAAAACATAACTCGGGCGAACAAGCACGGGATAACCAACCCGGTTTGCAACTTCAATTGCTTCATCAACGCCCGTTGCAGTTCCATATTCTGGATATGGAATTTCCAGCTCTTTAAGCATATCGCTGAACCGGCCACGATCTTCCGCTATATCCATACTATCGTATGAAGTTCCTATGATCTTTATTCCTTTTTCATGAAGTTTTTCTGCAAGTTTTAGAGCAGTCTGACCACCAAGCTGAACAATCACTCCTTCCGGTTTTTCATGTTCAATGATTTCCCAGAGATGTTCCCAGTAAACCGGTTCGAAGTAAAGTTTATCAGCAATGTCAAAATCAGTAGAAACAGTTTCAGGGTTGCAGTTCACCATTATTGCTTCATAACCGCATTCCTTTATTGCAAGCAGCCCATGTACACAGCAATAGTCAAACTCAATTCCCTGGCCGATCCTGTTGGGTCCGCTGCCTAGGACTATGATCTTCTTTTTGTCGGTTACTATACTTTCGTTGCTATTGCCGTTTTCAAATGTGGAGTAGAAATATGGCGTTTTTGCAGCAAATTCCGCAGCACAGGTATCAACCATTTTGAAAACCCTGGTTATGCCGGCAGCTTTTCTTTTCTCATAAACTGCGTCTTCAGTACCATCATTCATGATCCTGACGATCTGCTCATCACTGAAGCCCAGGCGTTTTGCATCTTTTAATACTGTAAGAGGAAGCGTCTCCAGTTTGTATTTGATAATTTCCTTTTCCATGGTGCAGATCTTCTGGATCTCGTAGAGAAACCAGCGATCAATTCCATTGGTTGCTTTGGAAATAGAATTGACCGAAACACCTGCCATCAGGGCATCCTTGATCCTGAAAATCCGATCCCATTTGGGTTTCTTTATATACTCGAGCAGTTCTTCCCCGTTCATCAGGCTTTTGCCATAGTAACCAAGTCCCACTGCATTGTTCTCTAGACTTTGACAAGCTTTCTGTACAGCTTCTGTAAAACTGCGGCCAATGGCCATTACTTCACCAACAGATTTCATCTGGAGGCCAAGTGTATCATCTGCTCCTTTAAACTTATCAAAATTCCATCTCGGCAGTTTAACAATTACGTAATCGAGCGCCGGCTCGAAATAGGCTGAAGTATTTCCGGTAATTTGATTTTTAAGCTCGTCGAGGTTATAGCCGATTGCGAGTTTAGCTGCAATCTTGGCGATCGGGTAGCCGGTAGCTTTTGAAGCCAGGGCCGATGAACGACTTACACGGGGATTGATCTCTATAGCAATGATTTCTTCTGTATCCGGATTAAGTGCAAACTGAACATTGCAACCGCCGGCAAAGTTCCCGAGATCGCGCATCATCATGATAGCCGTGTTCCTCATCAGCTGAAAAGCCGTGTCACTAAGGGTCATGGCAGGAGCGACGGTTATTGAGTCCCCGGTATGAACTCCCATCGGGTCGAAGTTTTCAACTGTACAGATGATTGCGACATTATCATTCGCATCCCGCAGTAGTTCAAGTTCAAATTCCTTCCAGCCAAGAACGGCTTTTTCAACAAGTACTTCATGGATTGGAGATGCTGTCAGACCCCTGGTTAGTGCTTCATCAAGATCATGCTTATCATGTACAAAGCCACCACCGGTACCGCCAAGTGTAAATGAAGGACGGATAACAAGCGGAAAACCTATCTCCTGGGCAAATTCTTTTCCTTCAAGAAATGAGTTTGCGGTTTTTGCCTGGGCAACTGAAACCCCAAGCTGGATCATCCATTGCCTGAATTTTTCACGATCCTCTGCTTTGTCGATGGCCTTTATATCAACACCGATAAGCCTGACTCCGAATTTTTCCCATAGACCGAGATCCTCGCACTCCTTTGCCAGGTTAAGGGCTGTTTGGCCACCCATGGTCGGCAACACCGAATCAATCTGGTTTTCTTCCAGTATTTGTTCGATGCTTTCTGCTGTCAGAGGAAGTAGGTAAACTTTGTCAGCCATCATCGGATCTGTCATGATTGTAGCGGGATTGCTATTGATGAGGTAAACTTTAACCCCTTCTTCTCGCAAACTCCTGGCTGCCTGGGTACCTGAATAATCAAATTCACAGGCTTGTCCGATAATAATTGGTCCCGAACCGATGATTAAAACTGACTTAATGGAAGAATCTTTTGGCATATCTGAATTGACTATTTTTTAAAAACAAATTGCGCAAAAGTAAGGTAGCAGAAGTTAATTGCGGGATAATTTTTTTAGGGTTAATAACCAGTTATTTACCTGTGTATTTCCCAAAACAGCAAATCTAAATGCAGTAATAATCGCTGCGGGAGCTTCATGCGGGGGCTTCAAATAAGAAACCCTGCGATTGAGCGCAGGGTTGTTTGGATTGGTTATATTTTGATCTGTTTACTTTTGACTTTAGCTTTTGTGATAAGCTGCAATTTCAATGTCGTCGAGAGCTACACCACCACCCTTTAACAACTTTTTCTGTTGCGCGAGCTGGCGCTTTTCTTCGTTGCGGATCTTGATTTTAAACATCCATTTCTGCTTCGCTTCGGTACCCTTAATAATTCCCACAATGCTGCCGATGGTAATAGCAATTAGTAAAATGGTCCTGTGATAAATCTTTTTCATACACTGGTGAATTTAATATCTCATAATTTCTTAGACACAGCCATGATGCCAAAAGCTGTTCCATTTTTAAATTTATCTTTAAAAGAAGCCGGAATTCTTAATTCTTTAACAAGTACTAACCATTAAGGAGATGGCAATAATAAGGCCATTATTTTCAAAGGCCTTAGTTTTGCAACCTACTAACCGATAAATTTTACTGATGAGATTTTTTCTCCTGGCTTTAGTTTTCATTTCACGGATTTCATTTGCTCAAAGACCACCAACGATAGATTATCCGAAAGGTTATTTCAGGAGCCCCTTGAATATTCCTATTTCCCTGAGCGGCAATTTCGGTGAACTCAGGCCGAATCACTATCATATGGGCCTTGATCTGAAAACTCTTGCCCGCGAAAATCTACCGGTTCATGCTGCAGCCGATGGCTATGTATCCCGCATCAAGATTGAATCTGCGGGTTTCGGACGAGCTATCTATATTACTCATCCCAATGGTTATACTACCTTATATGCGCACCTGAACAATTTTAATCCACAACTCGAAGCCTGGTTAAAAGAACAACAGTATAAACAGGAATTGTGGAGCACATTACTAGAGCTTTCGCCTGATCAGTTTCCCGTAAAGAAAGGAGATTTTATCGCTTATAGTGGAAACACGGGAGGCTCACAGGCACCACATGTTCATTTTGAAATCAGGCGCACTGTAAATGATGTTAATCTCAATCCAATGCTTTTTGGTTTCCCAATCGTGGACAATACCCGGCCCTCCATTCTCCGCCTGGGAATTTATGACCGGACCAAAAGCGTCTATGAACAATCGCCGAAACTGATTCCTGTGAAAGCGACAGGAGCAGGCAATTTTGTGACAAGTCCCGGCCTCATAACAGTTAATTCACCAATCGTAAGTTTTGCGATTACCTCGTTTGATACCCAGAGCGGGTCATCAAATTTGAATGGCATCTACGAAGGGTTGTTATATGTGGATGGCACTGCTGTGGTTGATTTCAGGATGGACAACATCAGCTACAATGATACCCGGTACCTGAATGCTCACACCGATTATCGTATAAAAGCCAATGGTGGAGCCTGGCTTCAACATTTGTCTGAACTTCCCGGTTATGTAAACTCCATTTATAATCAGTTCACCGGAGATGGAGTATTGGATCTGAGCAATGGGGAAGTACATGAAATCAGGATTGAAGCCAGGGATGCTAATAACAATCAGTCGGTACTAAACTATAAGGTTCAGTATAAAGCAGGCAGCATAGCTGCTTCGGCCTTACCATCAAACGGTAAAATTTTTCATCCCCTGATGCTCGATGGTTTCGAGTCAGAAGATTGCGAATTTTATATTGGTGAGAAATGCCTTTATGACGAAGTGAATATCCGTTACACAAAAGTAGCATTGGCAACCCCTGTATCCATTTCCGCCCAGCATACTATTGGCGCCCCTTACATCCCGCTGCAGGAACCATTTCTGATCAGGATAAAACCAACCAGGGCGTTGAACGAACTTGAACAATCCAGGACTGTTATGCAATGGACTGCCGGCTTGAAAAATAACGTGATGAAAGTTGAATGGAAAGATGGCTGGGCCTCAGCAAATTTCCGTGATTTCGGTTCCTACAAATTATTAGTAGATACCGATCCACCCGTGATCGTACCAATGGGCTTTGCAGATGGTTCTAACCTAAGTAAAGCTTCGCGGATTGTGTTCACCGTAAAAGATAACCTTGGTAAGTTTAAAAATGTAAAGCCTGAACTGGATGGTAAATGGCTACGATTTACAAACGACAAAGGCCGCAACTTCATCTATTCTTTTGATGAAAAATGCCCGCCCGGTAATCACGAGCTAAAAATTTATGCAGAAGACGAAGCTGGCAATTCAACCGTCCGCTCATTCAGGTTTACAAGATGACAAGCTCAAAAGTCCAGGTAAAAAATGATAACATTAAAAGAAGGAGATAAGGCACCGCAATTCACTGGCTTTGATCAGAACGGAGAACCGTTTAAGCTATCTGATCTCAGGGCGAAAAAAGTGGTTTTATATTTTTATCCGCAGGATGATACCCCGACCTGTACCGTCCAGGCCTGCAACCTCCGTGATAATTATTCCATTTTAATCAGCAAAGGTTTTGAGGTTATCGGGGTAAGTCCCGATGAAGCACCTAAACACAAAAAGTTTGAGCAGAAGTTCAACCTGCCTTTCAGGCTCATTGCTGATCCTACACATAAGATCATCGACAAATATGGAGTCTGGGGTGAAAAACAATTGTATGGCCGTAAATATATGGGGCTTTACAGGACCACCTTTTTAATCAACGAAAAGGGTGTGATCGCTAAGGTTTTCCTAAGGCCAAAAAACAAACAACATGCTGAAGAGATCGCGGCTCTAGATTTCGGGAGATGATTCTGCTTCACGGGCTTCGATTTCAAACCTGTTATTATGATAACCGCGGCGAATGCTTTCGATGCAATATTTCCAGAGAAATCCGATCAGCCCAAATTGCTGGTACTGCTCTACGTGTTTGAGTTCGTGTTTTACCCAGCGGTGATCATCCAGGAACTCTTGCTTTGAAGTGTTATGTAGATGAATGGTATTGCCAATTGTCATAGCCATGCGACTTGTTCTTAGTTTCCAGGCGCCCAGTCTCGCAAAGGGTGAATTCTCTTTTATTCTATACTGCATTTACAGGCAATTTAATATGGTTTTAATCTATGAAAATACCCATTCAATTTCTCCAAATCCAAATGAGCGCTCGAGAGTATCCGAAACAATCAACTGACCAAGCATGTCGACCGCTGTTATTGTTGTCTGGAAAACAATAGAACCCTGTTTCAGCTTCACTTTCTGACCGCGCATAAACAATGCCTGGTTATAGTCTTCAAGAATTTGTAAATAATCCCCGGCATAAAAGGCATTCATGCGGTTCTGTACATAAATGCAAAGCTCCTTGCCGAGCATGGTCACTGATTCTTCTTTGCCGGTTATCTGGCGGAGAGAGACCGCGCGGTGACTGAAATCGCCGAATTCTGTCTGGTTAATGTTTATGCCTATGCCCGCAACCGAACATTTCCAGCTTTTGTCCGGTTGGCCTATTATGTTTTCTATGAGGATCCCCCCTGCCTTTCTGTCACGCCAGTACAAATCATTGGGCCATTTAATAGAGGTTTCTTGTCCTGCCAGCGTTTTATAAAAATCATAACAAGCCAGGGAAACAGAGGCCGACAACATGAAGAATTTATCGATCAAAGCCTTGCCTGGACTAAGATTAAGGCTCATAATGATATTCTGCCCAGGCTGCGACTTCCAGGTTTTGCCGCGCTGCCCTTTTCCGGCTGTTTGTTCGAGTGCAAAATAAGCAGTTCCAGGGGTGGCCATTCCCGCATGGGCCTGTGCCATGGCATAGTTGTTGGTGCTATCAACCGTCGTCAGCAATATAAAAGGTTGACCGATAGTATCAAAGGTGGCAGGATATGACAAAAGATTACTATTTTTGATTTGTGCAAAATTAGAATATAGACGGAACTAAATCGTCCTTCACCTTATAACACATAATTGTTCATTAAAAGTTTTGATTATTGGAACAACTTTCTAAGTTATCAACCCGCCGGAAAAGAAACGGTGTTGCCAGGTTAACGAAAAATTCAAAAATACTTAAAGCAATAATACATGCTATCCAGGAGAAAAAGGGATCAAACATTATTTCCCTGGATCTAAGAAAAATTCCTGAAGCTGTAGCTGATTATTTTATTATCTGCGAAGCTAACAGTACAACTCAGGTAAAAGCCATCAGTGACTATGTTGAATTTTATGTGAAACAGGTTACCGAAGAGTCGCCTTATCGTCATGAAGGACAGCAGGCTGCTCACTGGATACTTGTAGACTACATAAATGTTGTAGTGCATGTAATGCAACCAGAAACCCGCAAATTTTATAAGCTCGAGGAAATGTGGAGCGATGCACTGAGCGAAGAACACTTATAGTTGATATCTGTTGATCGTGATTAATAGTTAAGGTTCATCAATCACAATGAGCAGATGCTAACTCAAAAAAACAATATTACAATTAAATTAAGAACCTAGGAGACCAAGAATGATGTCACAAGACGACTCAAGACAAAACGACCGTAATTTCCCCCGGTTGAGACCAAGAGATGATAATAATAATAATCCGCGCAAAGGACCCCGATTCAGCATCTATTGGATCTGGGCGATAATTTTTGCGGTTTTGGTAGGCTTTCAGATTTTTGGTTCATTTACTCCGGATGCAAAACAAATTGATTCCGAATTAGAGTTCACAGAGAAAATGCTCAAGCCAGGTGATGTAGAAAAACTCGTGCTTGTAACAAATAAAAACCTGGTAAGGGTTTATATAAAGAAAGACAGCCTTGCGAAACCTTACTATAAAGATAAACTAAGTAAAAGCTGGCCAGGCACTAAAGCTGAAGGACCGCATTTTGAATTTACTGTTACAAAAACAGACGAATTTGAAAAACGTTTACTCGAAGAACTGAAAGATAATCCTGCAATTGCAGATACTCCTTACAAGCCTGTTATGGAAGGTGAATGGTTCGGGCCTTTCCTGAATTTCCTACTTCCTTTACTCGTTATCGTATTGATCTGGGTTATGCTAATGCGAAAAATGGGTGGTGGAGCAGGTGGTGGTGCCGGCCCTGGTGGCATCTTCAATATTGGCAAGTCAAAAGCAACTTTGTTTGATAAGGGCGCAAAAGTAAATATCACATTTGCAGATGTAGCTGGCCTTGATGAGGCAAAAGTAGAAGTGATGGAAATCGTGGATTTTCTTAAGAATCCCAAAAAATATACAGCACTTGGTGGAAAGATACCAAAAGGCGCTTTGCTGGTTGGCCCTCCGGGAACCGGTAAAACCCTGCTTGCAAAAGCAATGGCAGGTGAAGCCCAGGTGCCTTTCTTCTCGATGTCAGGTTCTGATTTCGTTGAGTTGTTTGTAGGTGTTGGTGCAAGCCGGGTACGTGATTTGTTTAAACAAGCAAGAGAAAAAGCACCATGTATCATATTCATTGATGAAATTGATGCCATTGGCCGTGCAAGAGGAAAGAACATGATGATGAGCAACGATGAAAGGGAAAATACATTGAACCAGTTATTGGTTGAAATGGATGGTTTTAGCGGCGAAAGCGGAATCATAGTTCTGGCAGCTACAAACCGGCCCGATGTATTGGATACTGCTTTACTTCGCCCGGGGCGTTTTGATAGACAAATTTCTATCGATAAACCCGATGTAAAAGGTCGTGAAGCAATATTCAAAGTGCATCTGAAACCAATCAAAATTT
>NZ_DATHKG010000099.1:0-51400 GCF_035489435.1 Flavitalea sp. | reverse complement strand
CCAATCAGGGCCCAACAGCAACCAGCACTACAAGTATACCTAAAAAGCCGATCAGGGAACAAAAGCCGATCGGAGACAACAGCAGCCACCGGCATGAACAAAGGTATTAACCAGGAATCACAGTGGCAAATCAAACCAACCTCAGGCCCATCCGGCGAAGGGAAGAACCGAGTGAACGCCATGAACGTGCGTAATCAACAAACTCAAGTAAAACAAAAGCAGTCAACAAAAGGCGCTACTAAGGAATAAACTGTATGCCCTGAGCAAGCGGCAACTGATCCGAATAATTAATCGTATTCGTTTGCCGGCGCATATAATTCTTCCACGCATCACTGCCCGATTCCCTTCCACCACCGGTTTCCTTCTCACCACCAAAAGCACCACCTATCTCAGCACCTGAAGTGCCGATGTTCACGTTTGCAATACCGCAATCACTACCGGTAACTGAAAGAAACATTTCTGCTTCGCGGAGGTTGAGGGTCATAATCGATGATGACAAACCCTGGGGAACATTGTTTTGAATCGCAATGGCATCATCAAGGGTTTTATATTTAAGAAGATAAAGTATCGGGGCAAATGTTTCATGTTGAACAATCTTGAAATGTGGCTCAACTTCTGCGATGCAGGGTTTTACATAACATCCGCTTTCATAGCCATTGCCTTCAAGTTTTTTTCCTTCAATGAGAAACCTTCCACCTTCCTCTTTGCATTTTTTTATCGATTCCAGGTACATGGATACAGCATCTTTATCTATCAAGGGCCCGACATGATTTTTTTCATCCAGGGGATCCCCGATATTAAGTTGTGTGTAGGCAGCAACCAGTTTTTCTTTTACCTGATCATAAACAGATTCATGAATTATCAGTCTGCGGGTGGTTGTGCAACGTTGTCCTGCTGTACCAACAGCTCCGAAAACTGCGCCACGGATGGCGATATTTAGATCTGCATCTTTAGATATGATGATCGCATTGTTTCCTCCCAGTTCAAGTAAAGCACGGCCCAGTCTTGCGCCGAGCGCTGCTCCAACTGCCTTGCCCATTCGGGTAGAACCTGTGGCAGATATCAATGGAATCCTGGGATCAGAAGCCATCCATCCGCCGGTTTCGCGACCACCGGTAATAAGGCAGGAGACACCTTCGGGAACATCATTTTTTTTGAATACCTCAGCAACGATATTTTGACATGCTATTCCGCAAAGGGGTGTTTTTTCCGATGGTTTCCAGATACAAACATTTCCACATACCCAGCTTAGCATAGCGTTCCAGCTCCATACGGCGACGGGGAAATTAAATGCTGAGATAATTCCTGTTATTCCCAATGGATGCCATTGCTCGTACATGCGATGCAGGGGTCTTTCACTATGCATTGTAAGACCGTGTAACTGTCTTGAGAGTCCCACTGCAAAATCACAGATGTCAATCATCTCCTGTACTTCACCATAACCTTCCTGTAAACTCTTGCCCATTTCATATGAAACCAGTTTGCCAAGTGGTTCTTTTAACCGGCGGAGTGAATCACCTATTTGTCTTACTATTTCACCACGTTTTGGAGCCGGCCATTTGCGCCATTCTATAAATGCAGCCTGGGCAGTAAATACTACTTTTTCATAATCCTCTTTGTTACCGGGTACAACTACTGCTATGAGATTTCCATCGACCGGTGAATATGATTCCAGGGATGGAGTTCCATTTGCGAAACAATCAGAGCCCGTTGAATCGCCCGGGCAAGTAGATTCAATATTGAGTGCCTGTAGTATTTCTTTCATAAAATGTTCAATTATCCGCAAGATACGCAAGCAAGGCTTAAATTAATGCAGGAGTCAAAGTATATGAAAACCAACACCGTATGAAGTTCTGTAAAAAAAATTGACTCAAAAGTTATGAGATATGAAAACTTATTGCAAGTTTTACATCATCCTAATCTACTATGAAAGACCTGCTGTAAGCAGGTTTTTTTATGTCCCGCTACCAGATTCCTACAATCAAGTTCTGATCATCCTCTAGAAACCGTAACCCTATTTTCTTAACTTGATTAATGCTGTACCATGAAACTTACATTCCCTAACCGGATCATGCTTGCCATGCTCATCCTTGTCTCTTTTAATTCCCTGGCGAATGACCTGGGAGCTCTTCCAAAAAAAATCGTTTTTGATTCCCCGGTATTTGTTACCAGCTTAAAAACCTACGACAACAATTTTGATGCTAAGCCGGTATTGAAGGTTTGCGCCTGCCAGTTACTGACTGTTAAATCTAAAAATCAAGAAATTGAAAATGTTGCTGTTTTCTCTGAAAAGATAAACAACGGTGATCTGACCGCTGACTTCGCGGTTGCAACACAGGTGCTTGAAAAAGAAAAGAAACACATGAAGATGTTTTTTTATGAAACTGTAAAAGTGATTGGTAGGCAAGTGGTGGCTACAGATTGTAAAACCTTTTACAAACAATTAAAAGTTAAATACGATGATCTGAAGATGTATGAATTACTTGATGCAGATGCGATCAGCCGGTTCAACAACCTGAACAAATAACTTACTAATAAACGATCTCAGGGCTAACTACTGATAAACGATCTCAAAGTAGACTACTATTAAACGATCCCAAAGTAAACTACTGATAAACGATCTCAAGGTAGACTACTAATAGACTATCCCAAGGTAGGCTACTGATAAACGATCTCAAGGTAGGCTACTAATAGACTATCCTCAAGGTAGACTACTATTAAACGATCTCAAAGTAAACTACTGATAAATGATCTCAAAGTAAGATATCAATAAACGAACTCAAAGGCATAGAATAAAAACCCTATGACGCTTTGTAGTTCAAGCTGCATCCTCACCGGATGCAGTTTTTTTGTGCCCTGCCTGATTTTTACTTTTGACCGTTCTGTTTTAACTAATTATTTTTGGCTCGAATGAGATTAGGAGCAATAGATATTGGAAGTAACGCCGCACGCCTGTTAATTTCGGAGGTGGTTACCGGCGACAATGGTAAACCACAGTTCCAGAAACTTAACCTGGTACGTGTTCCTCTCAGACTGGGCTTCGATGTATTCGAAAGCAAAACGATTTCCCCTGAAAAAGAAGCGATGATATTGGAGACCATGCATGCATACCGGCATCTGCTTGGTGCGTATGAGGTGAAACACCTGAAAGCCTGTGCTACTTCGGCTATGCGGGATGCAGATAACGCCGCCCGGATCATTGAACATGTAAAGCAGGAAACAGGGATAAGGATTGAAATTATCAGTGGTGATGCCGAAGCCAGTTTTATTTATGAAACTCATATTGCCGAAAATCTCAATAAGGAACTTTCCTATTTATATATTGATGTTGGTGGTGGCAGCACCGAGCTCACTTTTTTTGCTGAAGCCAGGATGGTGTTCAAGAGATCTTTTAATATCGGAACGATCCGGCTCTTGAAAAACCAGGTAGACGATTTCCTCTGGGACGAAATGAAAGATTTTCTAAGACGTGAGACACGTGCCTATACCCAGAATATGATCGCCATTGGTTCTGGTGGCAACATCAATAAGATATTCTCCCTTTCAAAAAGAAAGGAAGGAAAATCACTCAACATTGAATCCCTCAAAGACTACTATAAAGAATTCAGTAGTTTTAATCTCAAAGACAGGATGCGGGTGTACAAACTGAGAGAAGATCGGGCTGATGTTATTGTACCCGCATTGTTAATTCATATTAATGTAATGCGCTGGGCGAATATCAGCGAAATTTTTGTTCCAAAAATCGGCCTCGCCGACGGATTGATTCAACACCTTTACCAGGAAGTGACTGCTATAACTGCCAACGCATGAGTATACATAAGGAAGTAAAGAAAATAACGACCAATACGCTCTTAAAAATGAAAGCCAATGGTGAAAAGATATCAATGCTGACAGCATATGATTTTTCTTTTGCCCGTATGTTTGACCAGGCAGGTATTGATATAATACTTGTTGGTGACTCGGCTTCCAATGTGATGGCGGGACATGAAACGACATTACCTATCACTCTCGACCAGATGATTTACCATGCGGCTTCGGTTATCCGTGGTGTTAGCCGGAGCTTTGTAATTGTCGACCTGCCTTTTGGTTCATACCAGTCTAACTCCCGGGAAGCATTGTCATCCGCGATACGGATTATGAAAGAAACCGGCGCTCATGCAATCAAACTGGAAGGTGGGGAAGAAGTACTTGAATCTATCAATCGTATAGTTGCAGCCGGTGTACCGGTTATGGGGCATCTTGGTCTTACTCCTCAATCGATATATAAATTTGGAACCTATACCGTGCGTGCAAAAGAGGAGGAAGAGGCTGAAAAACTAAAGCATGATGCGAAAGTGCTTGAAAAAGCCGGCTGTTTTGGGATTGTTCTTGAAAAGATTCCGGCCAGCCTTGCAAAGGAAGTATCAGAGTCTTTATCGATCCCAACCATAGGAATAGGAGCGGGCAAATATTGCGATGGGCAGGTGCTTGTAATGCATGATATGCTTGGCATAAACACCGAGTTTAAGCCCCGCTTTCTCCGCAAATACCTGAATCTTCACGAACAGATAACTGAAGCTGTTCAACACTATATCAGCGACGTAAAAAGCAAGGATTTTCCAAACGACTCGGAACAATATTAAATAGAACAACATCCCTGATCCGCGTTAATTTTAGTCACCTTATTCATTCCTGATTCAGTCCTCCAAACTAATGAGCTCCATAGGATGCTCACTTTTCTGATGCAGGTAATTGTAAATTTCCACCTGCGATCTTATCTTCTTATGATCTGTATTGCGGACATACCTGTTACTAAGTTCATTATCCAGTAAACGTGCTTTTACATTATCAGCCAGCTGGATCTGGAGTATGGTTTTTACTACCTTTTTAATATTTTCATCCAGGATAGGGCAGGTTACTTCAATGCGGTGATCAAGATTACGGACCATCCAGTCAGCCGATGATATAAAAAGTTTTTCATCACCCAGGTTATGAAAAACAAAAACACGTGCGTGTTCGAGGTATTCATCCACAATGCTGATGGCCTTAACAGGATATTTGAATTTTTTATTTTTGGAATACATACAGAATATCCCTCTGACTATCAGCCTGAGAATAACCCCGGCCTTGGCGGCCTCATACAGTTTTTCTATCAATTGCTCATCTGCAATCGAATTGCTTTTTATGATGATTGAAGCAGGTTTGCCTTCCCGCGCATTTTTTATTTCGCGGTTGATCAGCCTGTTCATTTCACGACGGAGATATGTGGGGCAGGGGATAAGGGTTTTGCATGTTTTTAGCATGTCTGTTCCTTCTTTCCATTTTTCCATATAGGTAAACAAACGATTCACATCTCCCATTATGTGTTTGTTAGCAGTTAACAGGCAATGATCGGCATATACAGTAGACGTTTTTTCGTTCAGGTTACCGGTGCTTACAAAGCCGTATAGCAAAGTAGTATTGTCGATTCGTTTTTTAATCATGCAAATCTTCGCATGTACTTTCATGTTAGGAATCGACATCAGTACTTTTACTCCTTCTTCCTCCAGCCGCTCTTTCCATTCGAGATTTGCTTCTTCTTCAAATCTGGCTCGCAGTTCAAGCATCACCGTTACTTTTTTCCCGTTTCTCACAGCATTGATCAATGCATTTACAATTTTTGAGTTCGATGCGAGCCGGTAAGCAGTGATCTTTATTTCGGTTACGCTGGGATCAATGGCAGCCTCACGAAGGAAGTCTATCACAGTATTAAAAGAGTGATAGGGGAAATTGAGCATGATGTCTTTGGCCAGTACCACATCAGTCACACGGATTGAATGTCGCAGCATCGGGTGGGTGAAAGGTTTCTTCCGATGACTCTTTTTTGAGAACACGTCCGGAAAATCCATAAAATGCCTGAAGTTGTGAATACGGCCGCCGGGAATCAGGCTGCTTCTTTTTGAAAGATTAAGCTTTTTCATCAGGAAGCCAAGCAGACCGGTATCCATTTGCTGATCATACACGAACCGAACCGTTTTCCCTTTCCGGCGGTTCTTTACCCCTTTTTCAATCTTCTGGATCAGGCTTGTTGAAATATCATTGTCGATGTCTATTTCTGCATCTTTTGTTACTTTGAAAACCCATGACTGGTAACTGGTAAACCCAAAATAGGAGAATATACTTTTAAGGTTATAGCGGATCACATCTTCGAGCAATATGATATGATGTTCTCCTTCCGGTGAAGGTAGTTTGATAAACCTGCCTATGGCCTTTGAGGGTACCTCTATGATTGAGTATGTTTTCAGCATTTTCTCATTTCTTTTCGACATTACCACGCCGAGATAAATGGATTTGTCCCTCAGGTAAGGAAACTGCGGGATACTTTCGATCATTAGCGGTATGATGTTGGAGCGTACTTCTTCCTCGAAAAAAGTCTGTACAAATTTTTGCTGCTCTTTATTGAGCCGCCGCTCTGTAATCAGGTGGATGTTATCGTTCTGTAGTTCACGGCGTATGCTTTCCCAAACAGAAGCAAAAACTTCCTGTTGTTCCAGCACAATTTCCTGGATCTGGTCAAGGATTTTTTCAGGTGAGATTTCCATATGCATGTTCCTGATCCGCGATCCTACGTCTGCCATTCTTTTAAGCGTAGCCACGCGTACACGGAAGAATTCATCCATATTATTTGAAAATATGCCGAGGAACTTAACCCTTTCCCGAAGCGGTACCGTTTTGTCGGCCGCCTCCTGTAATACCCTGCCGTTAAATGAAAGCCAGCTTATATCCCTTGCTATTGTTTTTCTCCTCATTAATGACATTAATAAACTTTTATCAAAGTTGGGTTAACAAAATGCCTGTTAATTTAAATATTTATCATTGACCTGATATGGCAACGAAGATAAGTTAATACCTAACCATTTGAATGAGAGAGAGAAGAGATTCCCACCAACGGCAGGAATATGTTTATCCGGCGATTCACGGAGCCAAAAAATTTCGGATAACTTTGAAGATTCTGCAATCAAACCTTTGAGATTGAAATAAGCAACCACTATTAAAATTGCAACTACAATTAAAATCAATTAAAATCAATAACAATCAATAACATGAAAATCGTCAGGGTACAATACACAACAACCGAATCATATGCAGCTATCAACAAAAGGAACATTGCGGAAGTGGTGGAGGAATTAAAAAAAATTAATCATCCCGGAATAAAATACAGCGCTTATTTAATGGAAGATGGTAAAACTTTTATGCATTTTGATCATTTTGCGAATGAGGCAGCACACGAATTTCTGCAGGGTTTGCAATCTTTTAAAAAATTTGCCGCAGACCTTTGGAATAGTGGCCTGGAAGTAAAGCCAAAACTTGATCTGTTGTCGGTGGCGGCCTCTTCAGAGGATTTCTTCGGTAAATGATATCGCAATTTGAGGTTTCTTCCTGTCTGCATCCGGGGCAATTAAACCGGGGGACAGATTTAAACCGTTTGGGTACAGGATTGTTAATATAAACTATGGAAAAGTATATCCCGATAAACTGCGATTTTTACGACGAGCTTGAAGCATTGGCCACGATTGGAAAAAGGGTAAATATTGTTTTCCTTGACGAAAGCGCAAAAGTAGCCGTGCAGGGGGTGATCCGGGATCTTTTCACCCGGGAGTCGGTCGAATACATGAAACTCGACACCGGCCTGGTTATCCGGCTCGATAAATTGGCGGAAATTGACGGTAAATTGCTGCCAAACGTATGTTAATCCACATTGTGGACAATCAAAACAGAAAAATATTGAATTCTTTTTGATTATTGGATAGATTTTACGACCTTTGCCGTCCAAAATTTTAGGAAGTCATGGCAAGAGTATGCAAGGTTACAGGGAAAGTTCCAATCGGTGGTCACACCGTTTCCCACTCAAATATCAAGACTAAGCGCCGGTTTTTACCAAACCTGCAAACAAAACGCTTTTTTCTTGCTGAAGAAGATAAATGGATTACCCTGAAACTATCAACTGAAGGTATTCGTACCATCAATAAAAGGGGTCTTCTCAACGTCGTAAAAGAGCTGAGAGGCAGAGGTGAAAAAATCTAATTAAACGTCTAAAGCAATAAAAAATGGCAAAGAAAGGAAGCAGGGTTCAGGTGATATTGGAGTGTACCGAGCACAAAACAAGTGGCAAACCGGGTACAAGCCGTTATATCAGCACCAAAAACAAAAAAAATACCCCTGAGAGACTGGAGCTGAAGAAATTCAATCCAATCCTGAAGAAGTATACAGTGCATAAAGAAATTAAATAAGCGCAAAAAGAAACTGTTTTATAAAAGTTTCAAACTCAAATCATGGCAAAAGCAGCAAAAACAGCGATAAAAAAAGATACTAAAGCCGCGGCAGAAGCGAAAAACTGGACTAAAGTTATTCGCGCGGTACGTAGCCCAAAAAGCGGTGCATACACTTTTAAGGAACAAATCATTCACAAAGACAAGGTGAAGGATTTCCTGGCTCAAAAATAATGTGAGACTATATCATTATAGGAAAGCTGTTCTTTGCGGAACGGCTTTTTGTATTTTGGCTAAATCATCCTGGCCCCTGTAAATTCACCGCGTATTAAATTACAACTATGGGATTTTTCGATAAAATTTTCGGTAAGAAAGAAAAAGAAACCCTTGACCAGGGCCTTCAGAAAACGAAAGAAAACTTCTTCTCAAAAATCACAAAAGCAGTTGCCGGAAAAAGTACTGTTGACGAGGAAGTACTTGACAGTCTTGAAGATGCGCTGGTTAGTGCAGATGTTGGTATTGATACTACTGTGCAGGTTATAGAGCGGATAGAAAAAAGGGTTGCAAAGGACAAATATCTCAATACAGGCGATCTTAACCGGTTACTACAGGAAGAAATCGTTGGAATGCTCGTAGACGCCCCCCAGAAAAATGCCTACACATTTGATTCGGAATTACCCGCGAAACCTTATGTGATCCTGGTAGTTGGGGTGAATGGTGTCGGAAAAACCACCACTATTGGTAAACTTGCCTATAATTTCAAGAAAGCCGGGAAATCGGTTTTGCTGGGCGCTGCCGATACCTTCCGGGCTGCAGCAGTTGAACAGCTGACGATCTGGAGTGAAAGAGTTGGAGTGCCAATCGTAAAGCAGGCCCAGGGTTCTGATCCCGCCTCTGTTGCTTTTGATACGGTGCAAAGCGGTGTATCCCGGGGCAGCGATATCGTGATCATCGATACAGCCGGCAGGTTACACAACAAGGCTCACCTGATGGAAGAGCTGAGCAAGATCAAGAGGGTTATCCAGAAACATATACCCGATGCGCCACATGAGATCATGCTGGTGCTTGATGGATCTACCGGACAGAATGCCCTGGAACAGGCGAAACATTTTACAGCGGCTACTGATGTGACTGCGCTAACGATTACAAAACTCGATGGTACTGCCAAAGGTGGTGTAGTGATGGCAATTGCCAACCAGTTCAAAATACCCGTGAAGTTTATAGGGGTGGGTGAAAAGATGGAAGATCTGCTTGTGTTTAACAAACACGAATTTGTAGACAGTCTTTTTAACCTGGAAACAAAAAACACATAAATAGTGAAAGCAAAAACGTTAAAGAGAGATAAGGTCAATATTATTACACTGGGGTGTAGTAAAAATATGGTTGACAGCGAAGTGTTAAGTGGACAATTGTTAGCCAACTCAATTGACGTTGTTCATGAAAACAGGAAACTTGATCATAACATTGTTGTAGTAAATACCTGTGGTTTTATCGACAAGGCAAAAGAAGAATCAATCAATACTATTCTTGAACAGGTTGAACTTAAACGCAGGGGCAAACTGGACAAGGTTTATGTTACCGGTTGTTTGAGCGAACGTTATAAAAACAACCTCGAAAAGGACATCCCGGAAGTAGATGCCTATTTCGGCACCATGGAGCTACCCATGATATTAAAACAGTTTGAGGCTGATTATAAGGCTGAACTATTGGGTGAGCGCCTGCTTTCCACACCAAGCCACTATGCTTATCTTAAAATTTCTGAAGGATGTAATCGTACCTGTACATTCTGCGCCATCCCGCTTATGCGTGGTCAGCATACAAGCAAGACCATCGAAGCACTGGTAAAAGAAGCAGAAAACCTGGTGAGATCAGGCGTTAAGGAAATTATGCTGATTGCACAGGAACTTACTTATTATGGACTTGATATCTACAAAAAACGTATGCTGCCCGAACTGCTCAACAAGCTGGCAGATATACCAGGGCTGGTTTGGATAAGACTACATTACGCATACCCATCAAAGTTTCCCATGGAGATACTTGATGTGATGCGCGAACGTGATAATATCTGTAACTATCTTGACATGCCATTGCAGCATGCAAGTGATGATATGCTGAAGGCAATGCGCCGCCAGATAACCCAGGGCGAAATGGATGAGCTGATCTATGCCATCCGTGAAAAAGTACCAGGCATTTGTTTGCGGACCACCCTGATTGCCGGATTTCCAGGTGAAACGGAAAAAGATGTGGAATCGATGAAAATGTTCCTTCAGAAACACCGCTTTGACAGGGTTGGCATATTTACCTATAGCCACGAAGAAGGAACCGGTGCCTATGGACTGGAAGATAATATTCCCCAGGAGATAAAAGAATTACGTGCACAGGAAGTGATGGAAGTGCAACAGGAAATAAGCCTCGAAAAAAACCAGGAGAAGATTGGTCAAACCTTCAAGGTACTTATTGATAAAAAAGAATCCGGCCGTTACCTTGGCCGTACAGAGTTTGATAGCGTTGAAGTAGACAACGAAGTGATCATTGCAGGCTCGCAGAAACTGCAGCCAGGACAATTTGTAAACGTCAAAATCACGAAAGCCTACGACTACGATCTGGAAGGGGAAGTGGTTTAAACTGCCTTTCATACTTAACATTTCATTTGTAAACGAAATGTTCCATGGTTCGTCCTATATGTATAAAAACAAATTGGAGGAAACAAGTTATGAAAAGATTTTTTACACTCGCAGCCCTGTTCATTAGTATGGTTTCATTTGCCGCTGCTCCTCCCAGAGCAGGCCGCATAATCATCAACAACGGAGATTACAACAACATCGTGGTACGGATCAATGGCCGTTCTTATAACGTTGATCAACAAACGCTGATTCTGAATAACCTTGTTGGCGGACGTCATCACCTGGAAGTATACAAAACAGAAAAGAAGCCTTTTGGTTTTGGCAGATCCAAACCAGTGTTGATATTCAGCTCTGCCATTTATGTAGATCCTTCCTTTATAGTGGATGTTAACATCAACCGTTTCGGTAAGGTTTCAATTGGCAAATCAGTTATCGTTAAAAATGGTAACGATCGCTACGATAACAACAGGTATGACAATGACCGTTATGATGACGACCGCGACGGCAGATCTATCGATGACCGTTATAATGACAACAGCGGCCCGAACGATAAATCGAATGACGGCAAAAGATATGATGATAAAACCTACCCGGATAATGGAAATGGAAATCGTCCTGCAAGATTCTAAAAGTTAACATTTATAACTTCTTTTAAAGAGCCCCGCACCTGCGGGGTTTTTTGCTTAAATTCAACCCCACAACTGCGGGATTGATTTGCAGCAATTATTTCTGTAGGGCAACCATTACATTTGTAAAAAAATCACCTCTATGGCTTTCAACTGGAAAGGTATATTCCCCGCACTCACTACAAAGTTCACAGCAAATGACGAACTGGATCTCGACATGTTTGAAAGAAACCTGGATGCACAGTTAAAAGCTGGTATTCACGGTATCATTTTAGGAGGTACGCTGGGTGAGGCCAGCGTATTGACAAATGCTGAAAAGCAACAGCTGGTTCAGTTTGCTGTAAGCCGGATCAATGGTAAGATCCCAACCATACTCAATATAGCAGAAGGATCCACCAGGGTCGCCATAGAGCAGGCAAAACTGGCGGAAGCCTGGGGTGCTGAAGGACTGATGTTGCTGCCGCCTATGCGTTACAAAAGTGATCACCGCGAGACAGTGGAATATTTCAAAGCCATTGCCCGGTCAACTTCATTGCCTATCATGATCTACAATAACCCGGTAGATTACAAAACGGAAATTACACCAGACATGTTCGAAGACCTGATGGTGATGCCGAATATACAGGCAGTTAAAGAGTCAACCCGTGATGTTTCCAATGTAACCAGGCTTATCAATCGATTTGGCGACAGGTTAAGCATCCTCTGCGGTGTGGATACTATAGCTCTCGAGGAATTGATGCTTGGCGCTAATGGATGGGTCGCAGGACTTGTATGTGCATTTCCAGCCGAAACAGTTGCGGTGTATAGACTGGTCAAAGCGGGACGTTTGGCTGAGGCCGTTAATATTTATCGTTGGTTCATGCCTTTGCTTGAGCTGGATCTGCTTCCTAAACTTGTACAGTACATAAAACTGGCAGAAACCCAGGCTGGAATCGGATCTGAATTTGTACGTAGCCCAAGGCTTACATTGGTGGGTGAAGAAAGAGATCGTGTCCTGAAAATTATTGACCATGGTATTGCAAACAGGCCATCTTTACCTGACTTTAAATCGATTAATACTGAATTCGGTGCTACTGTTGAAGTCAACTAAGGAAACAAGAGAACACCGAAAGTCAACCAGCGAACCATCCCGCTGTTTATTATTAATAACCTATTAATAACCAGATTAAAAATATACAGCATGTTTCAGGAAAATACACAAGAAGAAATCGGTAACATGTTGGAGAGCGCCTGGAAAGCTTTTCACGAATACCGGAAGTTATCTTTAAAAGACCGGGCAGGCTTTATGCGTGCAATTGCGATTGAAATGGAGAACTGTGGTGATGAACTTTTGCAAACGGCAATGGAAGAAACAAATCTGCCGGAGGCAAGGGTAAGAAGTGAAAGGGGCCGGACCATAAATCAACTTAACACCTATGCTACTGCATGTGAAGAAGGCAGTTGGCTGGAAGCAAGAATAGACACGGCTGATTCTGCAAGGACACCTCCAAAACCAGATATCCGTAAGATGCTTGTGCCGCTTGGACCAGTGGTTGTATTTGGTGCAAGTAATTTTCCTTTTGCTTATTCAACCGCGGGGGGTGATACAGCCTGTGCTTTTGCCGCGGGATGCCCGGTGATAGTGAAAGCGCATCCTGCACATAGCAAAACCAGTGAAATAGTTGCTAAAGCAATACTCAGGGCTGCTGAAAAAACAGCTATGCCAGAAGGCATATTTCATCATGTTCATGGCAGTTCATTTGCAACAGGCAAAACGCTTGTTACACATAAATATACCAGGGCGGTTGGTTTTACCGGTTCAACCTCCGGTGGCAGGGCGCTTTTTGACTGGGCAAATCAACGCCCGGATCCTATCCCTGTTTTTGCTGAAATGGGTAGCATAAACCCGGTGTTCCTGATGCCTGAAAAATTAAAAGAGTCTCCCGGCGAGCTGGCAAAATTATATTCCGCATCAATAACGCTTGGGGTTGGTCAATTCTGTACCAATCCTGGCCTCGTTCTGGGAATAGACGGACCCGATCTGAATAATTTTGTAGAAGCACTCGGAGGTGAGATTAAGAAAATTGCGCCCGGGTACATGCTGCATCCCGGAATTGCAAAAGCGTTTGTTCAGAACCGTGAGAAAGCACTGTCACAGCAGGAAGTGACAACCATTGCTGAATCAGAAATCGCAGCAAAGGAAAACCAGGGTGTTCCTACTGTTGCTTCGGCTACAGGAAAGGCTTTTCTGAATAACCCTGTGCTCCACAAAGAAGTATTTGGTCCTTATTCACTGGTAATCCGCTGTGCTGACGCAGCAGAAATGCTTGAAATTACTAATAAACTTGAAGGGCAGCTGACAGCGACACTCATGGCAACAGAAAACGATGTCAGATCTAATGATGATTTTGTTGAGGCGGTAAAAAATATCTGTGGCAGGTTTATACTTAATAATGTTCCAACCGGTGTTGAAGTATGTTTGAGTATGCAGCATGGCGGACCATATCCAGCCACTACAGACTCAAGATTCACTTCAGTTGGAGCAGATGGCATAAAAAGATTCGCAAGGCCGGTAGCTTTTCAGAACTGGAGTAATTCATTGTTGCCGGAGGAATTACAAAATGATAATCCACTTAAAATATGGCGCACGGTTAATAATGAATTCACCAAAGAAAAAATTTAATTGTTGATATGAAAAGACTATTTACCGTTTTGACTTTAAACTTTTGCCTGATGACTGCTTTATTTGTCAATCCAATAATTTCCTGTAACGATCAGTCCGAAACAAATGATAACAATAAAAACCAAGACACTGTGGTAGCATCCAATCAAATCATCGAAAACACTATCATCGGAAAAAAAGATGGAATTGACATTGTTCAGTATACGCTCACAAATAAAAATGGCATGGCTGTTAAGATTATCAGCCTTGGAGCCACAGTGACGGGCATCATGGTACCTGACCGCAATAAGGAAATGGGTGATGTTGTATTGGGTTTCGATTCCCTTGCCGGATATATGGATCCGGCTAATTCATTTTTTGGCGTGATTGCCGGCAGATATGCAAACCGCATTGCCAAAGGCAGGTTTGTGCTTAACGGTGAAACATATACGCTCGCTCAGAATAACAATGGTAACAGTTTACATGGCGGGCTGAAAGGATTCGATAAAGCAGTCTGGAACGCCACTACTTCGCTTGCTGATAGTTCGCTCACATTGAAATATGCAAGTAAAGATGGTGAAGAAGGTTATCCTGGTAACCTGAATGTTGAAGTACGTTACAAACTGAGAGACGACAACGCGCTTGAAATAAATTATACGGCTGTTACGGACAAAGCCACACCGGTAAACCTTACAAACCATAGTTATTTCAACCTGTCTGCCGGTAAAAAATCAGATATACTTGATCACTTGCTGCAGTTAAAAGCAAGTAAATTTACACCCGTAGATAAAACCCTGATCCCTACCGGCAAGATCAATGAAGTATCAGGAACCCCGATGGATTTCAGGCAGCCTAAAGTGATAGGAAAGGACATTGACAAGGTAGATGGAGGTTTTGATCATAACTGGATTTTTGACAAAGACAGCGCCGCACTTGAACTGGTTGGCAAACTGGTTGATCCATCCAGCGGCAGGAATATGGAATTCTGGACATCTGAGCCTGCTGTCCAGTTTTATTCCGGTAACTTTCTAAGAGGCCAGGAGGGAAAAAAGGGAATGAAGTACACCAAACATGCCGGTCTTTGCCTTGAAGCACAACATTATCCTGATTCGCCCAATCAACCATCATTTCCATCAACGATACTTCAACCCGGACAAACCTATAAACAAACAACCATTTATAAGTTTGGCACGGAATAGCGACCCTGTTCCGGATGTTATCATTTCTCAAATAAATTTAGTACCTGAGTTCAATCGTTGTAACTAATGGCGAAAGCTTGTAATCATTATTTATCCCCTGTCTTATTCAGACTGAAAGTCCTGTTTCCGATTTTTGTTTTCGTTCTGCCAGCCGTTTTGCCGGCACAGGTAACCAGGGCCCCGGCTTATCCCCTTATAACCCATGATCCTTATTTCAGTATCTGGTCGTTCAGTGACTCATTGAATAAAACTGCTACCAAACACTGGACCGGAACGGATCAAGCTTTATCGGGACTAATCAGGATTGATGGGAAAACTTTTAATTTTCTCGGTGACCTTAGATATGAGGCACAGGACCTGGTGCCAACGGGAGAAGAAAAAGGATATGATTGTTCATATACCGAATCAAAACCTGCTGGCAACTGGACTGAATCATCTTATAAGGAGCCTGGCTGGAAGAAGGGGCGCGGCCCGTTTTCCGACAAGCCTGTTAAAGGAGCTACAAAATGGACTTCCCGGGAAATATGGGTTAGAAGAACCTTTACAGCCGACGATCTCAATATTGAAAAGTTCATTCTAAGGTTAAAAAATGATGATGATGTTGAGGTTTATCTCAATGGGTCAAAGATTTATAGTTGTGGTCCCTGTGTAAACAGCTCGTTTGCTGAGATTGAACTGGAAGACAGTTTAAAATCGAAACTTATGAAAGGACAGAACCTGTTGGCCCTGCATTGTGTTAACACTGGTGGCAATGCATTACTAGACGCTGGTTTTGCTAAACGACAACTTGTAAAAAACGTAGGACAGGCCATTCAGCAATCGGTTGTGGTAACGGCTACCACTACACGCTATAAGTTTAAATGCGGTGGCGTTGATCTCGACCTCTCTTTTATCTCCCCTTTATTGATGGACTCTCTTGACCTTTTGGGCAGGCCTGTTTCATACATCGATTATACCCTGACTGCAAACGATGGGCAAACTCATGATGTGCAGGTTTATATCGGGGCTTCATCCACTATCGCCGCAAACACGTCGCGTCAAAAGGTTCATATAGATCAGTATAAACTCAATAGCAGGCAAATTCTTAAAATAGGAACTGTTGAACAGCCCATTCTTGCGAAAAAAGGCGACAATTTGCGAATCGATTGGGGTTATCTCTACCTGACGGTTCCTGAAGACTCATCTATACAACAACAAAGTACCAGTGTTGATGAAACAATAGACAATTTCGTTCTTCGTGGCCGGGTGAGTTCAACTTCAAAGAGAATAACAGAGGGTTACCATATCATGGCCGGAAGTTGCTGGCAGATTGCCAAACTTGGACCAGCACCTGTTACGAAACAAATGATCATTGCTTATAACGACCGCTCTTCGGTACAGTTTTTTGGACAAAATCTTCGTCCCTGGTGGGCACGCGACCGCAATATCACATTTGAAAAAATGATGCTGGAAGCATTTGCGCATCATGATACCATCACCAGGCTTTGTGACCGCTTTGATAAACAGATGTATGCCCAGGGGCAAAGGGCCGGGGGTGAGGAATATGCAAAACTCCTGGTATTAGCTTACCGTCAATCCATATCGGCTCATAAACTGGTCAGGAATGCGGACGGCGATATTTTATTTTTATCAAAAGAGAATTTCAGCAATGGTTCTATTAATACGGTTGATGTTACTTATCCATCTGCCCCTCAATACCTGCTTTATAATCCGGAATTGCTGAAAGGTATGTTGAACGGAATATTTTATTATTCTGAAAGCGGGAAATGGACAAAGCCTTTTCCAGCCCATGATCTCGGTACTTATCCAATTGCAAACGGACAAACTTATCCCGAAGACATGCCAGTAGAAGAGGCTGGGAACATGATCATACTTACGGCGGCAATAACCAAAGCATCCGGTAATATTGATTATGCGAAAAAACACTGGCAGACATTAACACAGTGGGTTGATTTTCTTGTAAAGGATGGTCTCGACCCGGCGAACCAACTTTGTACTGATGATTTTGCCGGCCATCTTGCACGTAATGTAAACCTTTCAATGAAGGCCATAGTCGGTATCGGTTCCTATGCAATGATGGCTGAGAGATCAGGTCTTAAAGATACCGCTGCGAGGTATCGTGCGATAGCTCTTGATTACGCAAAAAAATGGATGCAGATGGCTGATGATGGCGACCACTACACGCTGGCTTTCGATAAAAAAGGAACCTGGAGCCAGAAATACAATCTTGTATGGGATAAACTTCTTGACCTGAACCTGTTTCCGGCAGAAGTATACCAGAAAGAGATAAAGTTTTATCTTAGTCACCAGAACGCTTATGGATTACCGTTAGACAGCCGGAGGACTTATACAAAATCAGACTGGATATTGTGGACGGCAACGCTGGCCAGTGACAGCGCAGATTTCCAGGCATTGGTGAATCCTGTTTATAAATATGCGGCAGAAACAAAATCCAGGGTACCCATCAGCGACTGGCATGAGACCATCAATGGCAACCAGGTCGGCTTCCAGGCCAGGAGCGTGGTAGGAGGCTATTTTATCAAACTGCTGGCAATAAAATGGGGTAAGTAATATATATGCGAAGTCAGGTAACAATAATTGGCGGTGGAGTAATCGGACTTTGCTGTGCTTATTATCTTCAAAAACAAGGATACCGCATCACCGTTATTGAAAAAGGTGATATCACCACTGGCACTTCTTTTGGAAATGCAGGTTATATTTCACCAAGTCATATCGTACCACTGGCATCCCCGGGAATAGTAGCAAAAGGGCTAAGGTGGATGATGAGTTCATCGAGTCCTTTTTATATCAAACCAAGAATGGACCTGGATCTCGTAAGATGGGGAATCAGGTTTTATAAAAGTGCAAACCATAGTACAGTAGCGAGAAATGCGCCACATCTTGCAAAAATTTTGCTACTTAGCCGGGAATTGACCAGCCAGATGAAAAACGATCTTGGCAATCATTTCAGGATGGAAGAAAAAGGTTGCCTGATGTTATATAAATCAGCTGCTACTGAAAAGCACGAAATCGAACTGACTCACGAAGCCGCAAAGTTTGGTATTGAAACCAAAATGCTTTCAGCTGATGAAGTACAATCCCTGGAGCCAGCATTGGAAGTAAATGTAAGAGGAGGTGTTTTATATCCGATCGATTGCCATCTTCATCCAGGTGATTTTATGCTAACGCTGAAAGATCATCTCACCCGACATGGTGTTAACCTTATGCTTAACACAGAAGTAACCGGATTTGAAAAAATGGGCAACAAGGTCACCGCCGTGGTCACAGATAAAGGAAAGGTTGAGACCGGCGAGCTTGTTCTTGCTGCCGGTTCATGGCTGCCGGAGATCGCGAAAAAACTTGGTGTTCATTTGCTGCTACAGGCGGGTAAAGGGTATAGCATTACTTATAAAAACATAAACCGGAACCTGAATTACCCTGCAATACTGGTTGATGACCGGGTGGCGATGACGCCCATGGGTGCAGATCTCCGTATGGGGGGTACCATGGAGATAAGCGGTATCAATAAAAATGTGCTCCTGAAACGCGTTCAAAGTATTTTTAAAGCTGCAAAAAACTACTATCCCACACTGGATGTTGAGTTTCCTGCAGAAAATCATATCTGGAGCGGTCTCAGACCACTCAGTCCAGACGGTTTGCCCTATATCGGCAGGCACACAAAATTTGGTAATCTGACCATTGCCGGAGGGCACGCCATGCTTGGATTATCATTGGCTGCAGCTACCGGGAAACTGGTGGAAGAGATCGTCGGGTTTAAAAAGACAAGTATGGACATCATGGCATTTGATGTTGAGCGCTACAAATGAATGTCCATAAAAAAATATCAATGAACAGATGAATTGAATAACTTTAAATTTCAACCTGCTTAAATATGAAAAGTATAAGTATACTCCTCAGCCTCGCGCTAATCGTGTGTTTACAAGTAAATGGACAAAATCATCAGTTAGTTAAACTCTGGCAAACGGATTCGGTATTTAAGGTGCCGGAATCGGTATTGTATGATGAAAAAAACCAGGTGCTTTATGTAACCAATATCGATGGTACTGATCCCTGGGGAAAAGATGATAAAGGTTCGGTGGGCAAACTGGGTCTGGATGGAAAAGTGATCCAGGTGGAGTGGGTGAAAGGTCTCCAGGCACCAAAGGGAATGGCAATTCATAACGGGATTCTGTATGTCGCAGATCTTCAGCAGCTGGTTTCAATAGATATCAAAAAAGGGGAAATTGTGAACAGGCTCACTATAGAAGGTGCAGGAGGCCTCAACGATGTATCAATTGACAATAAAGGCGTTATTTATGTAACAGATTCAAAAGGTAAAAAACTTTTCCGGGTTGAAAATGGAAAGGCAGCCCTTTATATCGATCCACTCAAAGGACCAAACGGTGTACTTTCAAACAATAACAATCTTTTGATTGTAGATAATGGCGGCTTATATAAAATTGGAGCTGATAAATCATTGAAGCTTATTGCTGATGGAATGGACGGCGGAACTGATGGTATTGAACATGTTCAAAATGATGAATATCTTGTTTCGTGTTGGGCAGGAGTTGTATACTATGTGAAACCAGATGGTAGCAAGCAGGTCCTTATAGATACCCGCGATGCAAAAAGTAATACAGCTGATATCGGTTATGATACCAAGAAAAAAATTGTATATGTTCCAACTTTCTGGAGAAATACAGTTGTGGCTTACCAGCTTAAATGATGTAGGTAAATCATTCCGAAATTGAAAGATTCCGTTAAAAATAACAACCGGGAGGATTCTGGTTTAATGGAGTCCTTATTTTTACTAGTTAATATGGATTGCAACTCTACAAAAATTTCATACGGGGAAAGTGGATATTTTTCGAAAATTATAGTCGACTATATTGAACAATCAAAGAATTTATCAGGTTTTTACAAACATGCGGTGAATATGGATGGGATAGCAGCTTCGATAAAAGCGAGGCAGGAATTCCCAACCAACCGATCATTATTAGTTCATGCTCTTACAACACAATACCAGGATATTGAAACATCACCACTTGTTTCAGCGAACATAAAATCTCTTGGTTCATCGGATACATTCACAATTTGTACTGCGCATCAGCCCGTGATCTTTACCGGTACATTGTATTTTATTTATAAGATTCTTCATGTTGTAAAACTGGCGCAGGATTGCGAAAAGCAGTTTCCAGGCAAACATTTTGTGCCTGTATTTTATATGGGTAGTGAAGATGCTGACCTTGACGAGCTTGGCAAAATCTACCTGGGTAATGAAAAAATTTCCTGGGCTACAAAACAAAAAGGTGCGGTGGGCCGGATGAAAACAACAGGCTTGTCAGAGATCATTGATCGACTGGAAGGGGAGATCAGTGTTCATCCTTTTGGACAGGAACTGATTGAGCTGTTTCGCAAAACGTATCTGAACAGTCCGGACATACAGACAGCAACTTTCAGATTGCTCAACATTCTTTTCAAAGACTATGGTCTGATCGTTTTGATTCCTGACAATGCAGACCTGAAACGCTCAATGTTGCCCGTTTTTGAAGATGATCTTTTTAATCAGACTCCTTCACTTATAGTTGAGAAAACGGCTAAAAGTCTTGGTGAACATTATAAGGTCCAGGCAAATCCAAGAGCGATCAATTTGTTTTATCTGAAAGATGATATACGTGAACTTATTTCATTTAATGGCGCTGAATTTGAGGTAAGACATACTGATCTTCGTTTTACATCTGAAGAGCTGCTTACTGAACTTCATGAACATCCTGAAAGATTTAGTCCAAATGTAATTTTACGTGGTCTTTTCCAGGAACAGATTCTGCCAAACATTGCATTTATCGGCGGTGGTGGTGAAACTGCTTACTGGCTTGAATTGAAGGCATTGTTTGAACATTACCAGACTCCATATCCAATGCTTGTGCTCCGTAATTCATTTTTGATTATCGAAAAAAAATGGTCACAAAAGCTGCGTCATTCAGATATTTCAGTAACGGAAATCTTCCAGCCGGAAGAAACGCTTATCAATAAACTGGTGAAGAAAAATTCTGATAAACAACTTGATCTTTCATCAGAGCTCTCTGCGTTTAGAGCAGATTATCTGAAACTGAAAAAAGTTTCAGAAATTGTTGACAAGACCCTGGTAAAACATGTTGCAGCACTCGAAGCCCGCGCGATCAAAGCAATTGAAGCGCTTGAGAAGAAATTACTAAAAGCGGAGAAACGCAGGTTTGAAGATCAGAGCAGGCAGGTTGTGAAGGTGAAATCAGCATTATTCCCACTCAATGGTTTACAGGAAAGAATTGATAATTTTATTCCCTGGTATTCAAAGTATGGCAAAGATTTTTTTGCTAAGATCTATGATCATTCGTTGTCACTCGAACAGCAATTTGTGATCCTTGATGAAATATGAAGCCTTGATGAAATATGAAGTTTAACCCGTGCCGGGTGATTGTCGTACAGTCTGATGCTAAATCCTGATCTTAATGCTTAATCCTGATTTTGAAAATCTGGGTTCCGCCTTCTGTGTGATCAGCCACCATATACAATTTGACTTTTCCGCTTTTATCAGACTGAATGCAGGTAGCTTTTATTTCCTGTCCTACGAGGTGCTTACTTACTTCTGAAAGGTCAATCAATTCATTAATTTTGACCTGTTTCCGGGCAACCTTCCTCGATGCATTTTCAACAAGCCCCAGGTAGGATGTTGGTAGCGGTGTTTCACCATTGCCTGACTGACCGGTCTCTGAAATGAAAGTCAGGATAAGCCAGTCATTCTCCGGCGAATAACTCATTCCCGAAAGCAAGATCCCTTCTGGTGTGTCGTCCGGGTATTTCACCGGCAATAAACTAATTTCTTCGGTATCCTGTTTTTTCCAGAGATCAATATCTGTAACCACGAAATTGTTTTCGGAGGTGCCTGAATTTCCACGGTTGCCAAGAACAAGTTTACCAAGTATAATTGCTGCGGTCCTGATATTGAGTTGATCGAGTCCAAATACCTTGAGCCTTTCATCAAATTCATCGATCGTAAAATCTTCGCGGGTGCGATCGTCGAGGTTAAGCAATACAGCCTTGTTATGCTTGGCTTCATGGATATCTGTACCAAGTGCCAGCAGCCTGGGAATACTATTTATTTCAACTATCGTTGCAGCTTCGAGATCTTTATGTTCTGTGTTATTCAGAATCCCTTTTGTCCCAAACAATGGGATGCGATCAATCTCTTTCCAGTTCTGCGACAAAACCAGGATCTCGTTTGACCCGGTGTCGGTGAGATATAAGTTTTCTGCGTGGAACTCAAGTCCGGATCCACTATTAAAACCAGGAATATGTTTGTGATCGAGAAGTTTAATTTTCATGATGATGCTATTGCCCTTAACCTTAACCTAAAAGATACAAAATTTATTATTGATCGAATTCGTTGCTCCAGCCATTGACTTTAAGTGCTGCCGCTTTATTCAATACTTCGTTTTCCAGGTGTTTTTTGTAAGCTATTATTTTTTCACCTGTTTCGGAATTGAATGCACCGATGATTGTTGCGGCCAGAATCCCGGCATTTTTTGCTCCGTTTAAAGCCACGGTTGCAACAGGGATACCATTTGGCATCTGAAGTATAGATAAGATAGAGTCCCAGCCGTCGATTGAATTGGAAGACTTAACGGGAACACCAATAACCGGCAACGAAGTTATGGAGGCTATCATTCCCGGAAGATGCGCTGCGCCTCCGGCCCCGGCTATTATTACTTTTAGTCCACGATCCTTAGCACCTGAAGCATATTTGAACAAACGCTCGGGAGTACGGTGAGCCGACACCACTGTCAATTCAAAATCAATTCCAAACTCCCTGAGTATCTCAGCAGCCGGTTGCATAACCGTAAGATCGCTGTCACTGCCCATAATTATTCCCACCAGAATATCCATTCCAAAATATTAGGAATGCAAAGAAAGCACAAAAAAAACAAATGCTCAATTAACAATATCACCTGCAAGGTTGCCGGCTTTCATAAATTCATCAAACCTGTCGGAATTGGGTGATTAATCTCTGTCATTAAAGCTTAACCGATATTATACAGAAAAAATCAATAAGATTAACGGATCAGATCTCCCTTTAACCTTAACAACTCGGTTTCAGCAAGTTTTGTGTTATAGCGGGCGGCAATCAGCCTGTTATAAGCGGTTGCCAGACTGATTTGTGTTTCACGCAATTCAATATAACTCGCCACGCCTTGCCGGAACCTTGCAAGCGCGATGGTTACGTTTTCCCTGGCAAGGCTGATATTCTCTTCTTCAAGCTTCAATGCCTGCTTTTGATACTCGTAGTCTTTGAAAGTATTGCTCAGGTCAACGTCTGTGATGATCCGCTGGTTATCGTAAAACAGTTGTTGGTAGCGAACATCTATCTGGGCAATACGCAGGTTACGTTTGGCTATAAAGTTATTCAGAATCGGAATTGAGGCACCAAATCCATAATTAAAGCCATTATTCTGGCTATACAGGGGTGTAAAGGGGTTAACCACAGCTTTGTTGTTAAGCCGGGAATAATTATAAGCACTGTTAAAAGTCAATATTGGCCAGCGTTCGCCTTTTCTTTCCTTAACAGTAAGATTTGCTATATCAACATTTTTTTTCAAGGCCTGTAAAAAGGGGTTTGTTTCAAGAAGATTTTCGCTTAATTGACCATACTGCAGATCCAGGTTAAGAGGAATAGAATCGGCCACAATATAGTGAGCAGATTTTGACGGCTTACCCATCACCTGGTTCAGGCTTTCGGTAAGTTGAACAATTAATGTACGTTGTTGAAGTTGTGCTGCTTTATATGCATTAAGATCTACTTTTGCCTGCAACAATTCAGGTTTACTGCCTAAGCCTACAGATAATTTCTTATCAGCCAGTTTAACCCGTTCCTCGCTGATCTGCATCTGCTCTTCTATAGCTGTTAATTGTTGTTTTGACTGAACAACATTGTAGTAGTTGTTTATCACGGCCGCTACCGTGTTCCCGATTTGATTTTTTACGTTTAACCCACCAAGCTTGTCCAACTCTGCTATCTTTTGTTTGGTGGCAAACATGCGCAATCCGTCGAAAAGTATCCAGCTTAGACCCATAGAAGCAGTCAGGTTACTGGATTTGGCGTCATCCAGTTCACGTTTACTGCCGTCAGCCAGTAGCTGTCTTTGATTGTTCTGATTCCATACCTTATTCACTGTGCCATTGACCTGTGGCAGAAATGCACCCCAGGCCAGGCTATTATCGGTCCCATAAATTGACGAGTCTGTGCGCACCAGCTGGATATCGTAATTGTTTTTTAGCGCTATGGCTATGGCCTGTTCAAGTGAAAGTTGTTCCTGCGAATATATCATCCCGGAAAAAGCAATTAAACAAAATAGCATTAACAGTCTTCGCATATTAGTTTTATTTAGGCTCTTTTAGCAGCAGCCTCATCCATTAATTCCAATTCGTTCTTATGTTTTTTACGCGAAAGGAATGAATACATCGCCGGGATTACGTACAGGGTAAGGATAAGTGAGAACATTATTCCACCTACTATAACGATACCCAGTGGTATCCGGCTGGTAGCGGCAGCACCAAGAGAAAGGGCGATTGGCAAAGCACCAAGAGTCATTGCAAGGCTGGTCATCAGGATGGGGCGCATTCTCGCAGTTGCTGCTTCAATAACAGCTTCTGTTTTGTTTAACCCGGCAGCTCTTTTCTGGTTAGCAAACTCAACGATAAGGATACCGTTTTTGGTCACCAGTCCAATCAGCATAATCATACCTATCTGTGAAAAAATATTCAGTGTTTGTCCAAAAGCCCAAAGCGATAATACTGCACCTGCAATCGCCAGTGGTACTGTCAGCATAATAACCAACGGATCGATAAAGCTCTCAAACTGTGCCGCAAGAACCAGGAATATCAGCCCGATCGCCAAAAGGAATGCAAAAGCGGTATTACCAGAACTTTCCGCAAAATCACGGGAAGCACCAGATAACGAAGTTGTGAAAGTATCATCCATTAAGCGGGATGAAATGGCCCGCATTTCAGCGATTCCATCACCCAGTGTTTTACCGGGAGCCAAACCAGCAGAAACAGTAGCTGATTTATATCTGTTGAAATGGTAAAGGGTAGGTGGAGTTGTTTGTTCACTGATACTAACCAGGTTATCCATCGAGATTATCTCACCCCGGCTGTTTCTTACATAGATGTTTTTCAGATCGGTCGGATCATCTCTTTCACTCCTGGCTACCTGTCCCATTACCTGGTATTGTTTACCATCCTTGATAAAATATCCAAGCCGGCGATTGCTCAGTGCAAGTTGTAAAGTCTGTGATACATCACCTACACTAACCCCCAGTTCACTGGCTTTCAACCGGTCAATAACGATATTCAGTTCCGGTTTATTAAATTTAAGATCGACATCAACTCCCTGGAAAACGTGGCTCTTGTTTGCTTCTTCCAAAAATTTTGGAATCACTGCGCGGATCTTATCGAAGTTGTTGTTCTGAATTACGAAAGAAACAGGCAAACCACCCCGACGGTTAACCGAAATCGTCTGTTCCTGTATTGCAAAGGCCTTGCCGTCAGGGAATTTAGGCAGGTTGCGGTTGACCATATCCACCAACTCCTGTTGGGTTTTGTCCCGTTCTTTCGGATCAACAAGTGTCACCCTGACCATGCCGGTATTTACTGAACCACCTCCAAACCCCGGAGCAGTAAATGACAGAACAGTATTCCTTCCCTCAATCGAATCAATCATTAGTTGCGATAAGCGATCAATATAGGAATCCATGTAGTCAAAAGAAGTGCCTTCCGGTGCTGTAACCTGCAAACGAAACTGATTTCTATCTTCCATAGGCGCCAGCTCAGAAGGTATTCCTTTACCAATAAAATATATAATTGCAAAACAGGAAGCAACAATTAAGATTGCCACCCATCTGCCTTTCATAAATACTTTCAGGGAGTTGTGATAACCATTTTCCATCCCCCGGAAAAATGGTTCGGTAACCCGGTAAAACCAGCCGTGACTATGATTTTTGCCAGTCAGTTTTACGTTTAACACCGGTGTAAGGGTCAACGAAACAAATGCAGAAATCAGAACGGCACCGGCAACTACAATTCCAAATTCACGGAAAAGTCTTCCCACAAATCCTTCAAGAAAGATGATAGGAAGAAATATTACTGCGAGCGTTATTGAAGTTGCGATAACTGCGAAATAGATCTCCTTCGATCCCTCTCTCGCCGCATCCCATTTATTCATTCCCTGCTCCATCTTTTTATAGATGTTCTCCGTCACAACAATACCATCATCTACCACCAGTCCTGTCGCAAGAACGATACCGAGCAGTGAAAGCACGTTGATGGTAAACCCGCTGATATACATGATAAAAAAAGCACCGACCAGCGCAACAGGTATATCTATTAATGGTCTCACAGCTATCAGCCAGTCGCGGAAAAATAAATAGATAATAAGTACCACGAGACCGATAGAAATCATCAGGGTTTCTTCAACTTCCGAAATCGCCCGTTTGATAAATTTTGTCTGGTCAAGGGCAATGCTGAGTTTGATATCAGCGGGAATATCTTTTTTCAATTGTTCAAGCCGGATGTAGAATTCATTTGAGATTGCAACATAGTTCGAACCGGGTTGTGGAATAATTGCAAGGGCAATCATCGGAATCTGGCTTTCTTTAAGCATGGATTCTTCATTCTCAGGACCCAGAACCACGCTTGCGATATTTTTTAAGCGAATATCGCTGCCATTCATGTTTTTTATGATTATCTCTTCGAATTCTTCTTCGGTGCTTAACCTTCCAAAGGTGCGTACCGTAAGTTCTGTAGCATTACCGGAGATTTTACCTGCGGGAAGTTCAACATTCTCCCGCTGTAATGCTGCTGCAACATCATTCATTGTTAACTGGTAAGCACTTAGCTGTGATGGATTGAACCAGATACGCATGGCATATCTTTTTTCGCCCCAGATCTGGATACTGCTTACCCCTGGAATCGTCTGCAGCCTTTCTACCAATACGTTGTTCGCGTACTCGGTAATCTGCAGCTGATTGCGGGTAGTGCTGCTCACCGTCATGGAAATAATCGGATCAGAACTTGCATCTGCTTTTGAAATGACCGGAGGAGCATCCAGGTCATCAGGCAGGTTCCTGACAGCTTGTGATACCTTATCGCGTACATCATTGGCAGCAGCCTCCAGATCAATGCTAAGATCAAATTCAACATTGATATTGCTGTTTCCCTGGCTACTGGAGGATGTTATGTTTTTGATACCGGCAATTCCATTGATTGCTTTTTCTAATGGCTCTGTTATCTGTGATTCAATAATATCTGCATTGGCCCCGGAATAAGAAGTTCTGACGTTAACATTGGGAGGATCAATAGCCGGGTAATCCCGCACACCAAGAAAGGTAAAGCCGATAATACCAAACAGTACAATGGCCACGTTCAACACGGTAGCGAGCACAGGTCGCCTCAAACTCAGCTCTGATATATTCATGATCTGTTATTGAACTTTGGTTAATGTAATTTTACTGTTTGGTCTTATCGCAAGTAAGCCGGTGGTGATTACTGTATCACCCAGCTTTAAGCCTTCTATAATTTGCACATAGCTCGAGTCGCGGATTCCGGTTACAACAGGTACAAATTTCGCAGTGCCCCCATTAAAAAGAATTGCGTTTTTATTTCTTGCCTGCGGAAGAATAGATTGTGTCGGAACAATGAGGGCACGTTCATTTTTACCCATCTGCAGTGATATCCTGGCAAAGTTACCCGGTACGAGATTTGGATTATTGCCTTTTACCAATGCCCTTACTCTTAAAGTGCGGGTGGTGGCTTCAATACTGGATTCAGTTGCTATAACCGAAGACGAAAACTTACCTGTTGCGCCTGACACGGTAAAGTTAATAATTTGACCCTTGCGCATGTTATCCGAGTATTTTTCCGGAATAGTAAATTCAAGCTTTAATTCTTTTACCTGCCTGATGCTTGTTATGATGTCTGCCGGGGTTATATATGCTCCAAGACTTATGTTTTTCAGGCCTATTCTGCCATCATAAGGTGCGCGGATTTCTGTTTTCATAATGCTTACACGGATCAGTTCGATATCTGCTTTAAGGTTGCTCACCCCAAGTTCGCTGAGATCATACTCTTGCTGACTGATACCATTAATGCTAAGTAGCTCCTTCTGACGTTCGGCAGTTTTTGCAGAAATCTCGAGCTGTACCTGTAGTTTTCTCAATTGTGCCTGAAGGTCACCATCGAATAATTTAGCGAGGAGGAAGCCTTTTTGAACAGAACTACCCTCCGGAATGTTCAATTGAACCAGCCTTCCGGAAATTTCAGAACGGATAACAGTTTCTTCAAAGGGGAGCAGGCTGCCTGGTACTTCAATATTTTCACTTAATGACCTTTCTTTCACTATAAATCCCTGCGCTTCGATAGTTGCATTTCCTCTGGAGGTAGCCGATGATCCGGCAGGGGTTTTAGCTTTTTTTTCTTTACAGGATATTAAGGCCAGGGACACAAAAAGAATAGAAAAACAGCGAATCGACATATATAACATTGGGTGTATTTGAAACGGGGTAAAAGTAATATATTATGACGCTTACTTTTTAAAAAGCTCGCGGCCGGACGTAGTTTAAATCTGTTATGAAACGATTTTTAATGCTGCTTTAATTCTTTTGGCTTTATGGATAAGTTCTTGTTTTTCACGACTCAAAATAGTTACATGTCCCATTTTCCTTCCAGGCCGGGTTTCGGGTTTGCCATAAATATGTACGAATACATTGTCCATCTGGAGTACTTCATCCAGTCCTTCGTAAACGGCAGGGCCGCTATGTCCTTCCTCTCCGAGAAGATTTACTATCGCGGCCGGAAGAATGTGCGCAGTATTTCCCAGCGGAAAACCTAATATCACCCTCCATAACATATCAAACTGAGAGCTATAATTGGCTTCTATTGTATGATGACCGCTGTTATGTACCCGCGGTGCGGTTTCATTTACAAAAACATCACCCGACTTGTCTATAAACAGTTCTACTGCGAAAATGCCAGGACTGTCCAGACCTTTAACCACAGCCAACGCGATCGCCTCGATTTTCCATAGCGTTTGTTTTGGGATGTCAGCCGGGCTGATCTGGTAATCCAGCAGGTTTAGCCTCTGGTTAAAAACCATATCGACAGCGGGAAATAATGCAGTCTGTCCTTTTTCGTTGATGGCAATGATTTGTGCAATCTCCTGCTGTATATTGACCATCTTTTCAAGCACACCCGGCTGGTCGAACCCGAGTTCAACTTCGTTATTGGTCTGGATCACCTGGACACCTCTTCCATCATAGCCACCCACACCGATTTTATGAACCGCCGGGAAAAGATGCTGGTGCTGACGGATCTCTTCCCGGTTTTGGGTGACCGCGAACGCCGCCGTCGGGATCTGGTTTGAGCGATAAAATTCTTTCTGAACGATTTTATTGTTGATGATCCTCAGGGCGGCAGGTTTCGGAAATATTTTTAAACCTTCGGCTTCCAGCTTTTCCAGCGCCTCTATGTTCACTGATTCTATCTCGATAGTAAGGGCATCTACCTGCTTACCAAAAGCGTAGACATCGTCAAAGTTCCTGATGTCACCTTTAATAAAATGATGACAAAGATGAGCAGCCGGAGCGCCATGGTCATTTTCCATAAGATATGTTTCTACAGGATAATTCGCCGCTGCCTGTAATAACATTCTGCCTAGCTGACCGCCACCTAATATTCCGACTTTTTGCATAGCGCAAATATATATTGCTGATTTTTGATTTTCAACGTTAATTAATCTGTCGGCAGCCTGTTGACAGCCCGTCGGCAGCCTACGGAAATTAACATTTTTAAAGGGATGTTAATAAATCCTTGTCCTTACCAGTTGATTGTTTGCCTTAATTTTGAGGCAATTATGATTTTCTCTTTTGTTAAGTCAAAAAAATAACAATTATCAACACACAATAACGTTCTAATCCGGTGCAAAACAGACCAATGCGAACTATCCTCGTCATATTAATCATTGCCGGTTCAATCGGAGCCGTTAACGCTCAGACCTCAGTGGCAAGTTTTGCATTTATCGATTACCAGAAATCATTTCCGAGAATCAGCGATGCTTTGAAGCGCAAGCAGGATACTTTGATGAAACAGTTTCGCGAGAAAGGACTTGAATGGCCTGCAAAGTATCTTTATATCAGGTCATTTAAATACGATTCTAACCTGGAAGTTTGGGTAAAATCAGAAAAAAACGAGCAATACAAATTATTCAAAAACTACCGTGTTTGTGCACTCGCTGGTACACTTGGACCCAAACGACTGAAAGGCGATTACCAGGTACCGGAAGGGTTTTATTATATAAATGAGTTTAAGCCTAACAGCAATTATCATCTTGCGCTCGGTTTAAATTATCCTAATTATTCAGACCGTTTGCTGAGCGATTCAATAGAACCGGGAGGTGATATATATATCCATGGAAGTTGTGTAACCACTGGTTGTATTCCTGTTACCAATCCGCAGATCGAGGAGTTATATATACTGGCGGCCTGGGCAAAAAGCCAGGGACAGGATTTCATTCCTGTGCACGTATTTCCTATCAATTTCAGCAACCAGCGAAGCAGTACTTATCTTGCCAAATACCTCAAGGACTTCCCCGAGTATGCACCAATGGTTGAGGAACTACGTCATGCACATGCATATTTTGATGCGACTAAAAAATTGCCTTTGATAATGGTTGATGACAAGGGCGGATACATTGTAGATGGAGAAATACCGAAATCAGACAAACCGGAAGCAAAGAAAAAAATCATCAAAGAGAGAAAAGTATTTAATGAAGAGCTGTTGCCAAAACTGGTTGACAAGCTACCGGTATATCCTGGTGGTAATGAAAAATTCCAGGCCTTTATTGAAAAAGTCAGTAAAGAAATGGCTCCTTACCTTTTACATGATCAGCAACGGGCTTATATCATGCTTGAGTTTATCATAGATGAAAATGGTAAACCTGGCTATTCAAGAGTAATAAAGGGTGGCAATGAAGATCTGAATGAAAAACTCGAAACTTTCTTCGATAAGATGCCCGACTGGAATCCCGCGATACGTCTCGATAAAAACGTCCCCGTCAAGCTGAAGCAATCAATCATCGTGGAAAAACTTTGAGAAAGATATGAATTATGAGTTATGAATTATGAGTTATGAAATCAGTTATGAGATACGATAATTCTCATTTCATAACTCATAATTCATATTTCTCTTAAATTATATTCATTGCTTTGACTAAGAAAGTCAGCTGGAATGGCAATATCATAGTCAGCCATTCCCAATGTGCTCCTATTGCGAAAAAGAGTGCGGCAGTAGAAACTATAAATCCTATCCAGTAGATTCCTTTTGATTTATTAGCTGTAGTCATCTTATTAAATAAGTTTCGGCAAAAGTAGCTTGAAAGATCAATAATTCACAAAATTCAACTGATTTTCTCGAGTAAGTTTGGGAGGGATCCTTGTCCTCCGTCAGTCGAAACTCTAGTGTAGGCTTCACCGGCATACATCGAGCTTCTATATCGTACATCACGCTGCCCCCGCTTACATCGCGCTGCACAGCGAAGATCGCGCTGCACCAGTTACACCGACCTTCACTAGCTTGCCAAGGGCATCGCCCTCCGAAGCCTTTGGCGTAGTAGAGGGTATCGCCCTCTGAAGGCTTTGGCGTAGTAACGGGCATCGCCCGCCGAAGCCTTTGGCGTAGTAGCGGGCATCGCCCGCCGAAGCCTTTGGCGTAGGAGGGAGTTTAATAACATATTTTCCTCATTTGTACACAAGAGGCACTACCAGTGCCGCTCATACAGCGCTACTTTGCTGCATTAAAGAGAATTGTGATATTTTCGCGGCAATCAAAGAGACCAGGGCATGAAGATTCATTTTTTTCTACGTTTTCGTACAAATCCGGGACAACGACTTTCTATATCGGGCAATATTAACGAATTGGGTGCTGATGTTCCGGAAAATGCGGTGCAATTAGAATATTTAAATAACGAATACTGGCACCTGGTTCTTGAGGCAGATCCGTCAGTTACTCCGAAGATTCATTACAGATATATATTAACCAATGAAGATGGATTCCAGGTGATGGAAGCCAATGATGAAAAAGGAATTGATCTCGGTAAGGCAGGCATTGAAGAAATTGAGCTGCATGATACCTGGAACCATGCCGGTGAATTTGAAAATGTTTTTTATGCGGATCCTTTTCAAAAAGTGTTGCTGAAAAAAGCCGAGAACCGCGGCAAATCAAAATCGGTTAAAAATTTCACACATATATTCAAGGTAAAGGCTCCCTTACTTGGTAAAAACGAAGTTCCTTGTATCGTTGGTAGTGATGCGTCCATGGCAAATTGGAACACATCAGCCCCGGTTTTACTAAATCCGGGAGATTCCTGGTGGAGCATTAAGCTTAATCTTCCCAGGGAAGCTTTTTATGTTACTTATAAATATGCTGTTTATAACACAAAAGATAAAAGCTTTGTGAGGTTTGAAGAGGGAACCGGCAGAACTTTGTTGGGAGATGGCGATCCAAGAAAACTTACCATTTGTCATGATGGCTTTATTCATCTGCCGAACAGTACCTGGAAAGGGGCGGGGGTATCTATACCCGTATTCAGTCTTCGCAGTAAAGATTCTTTTGGTGTAGGCGAATTCAATGATTTAAAATTACTGGCAGACTGGGCTAAAAAAACGAATCTCAAACTGATCCAGATCCTTCCGGTCAATGATACCACGGCTACGCACAGCTGGCTCGATACTTATCCATACGCCGCAATCTCAGCATTCGCATTACACCCTATGTATATAAACCTTGCAGACGTAGCTGGCAAGGAACATGCTCCTCTTCTCAATGCATTGAAGAAAAAACAAAAACAGCTTAATGAATTGCTGGAACTGGATTACGATGAGGTGGGAAAAATAAAAACTGCTATGTTGAAGGTGCTTTATGAAGCAAGGAAACATGAGCTGTCCACTGATACGGAATACAGTATTTTTTTTGAGACCAATAAACACTGGCTCATTCCATATGCTGCATTCTGTTATCTGCGTGATCGCAATGGTACATCAGATTTCAACAAATGGAAAGTCTATAGCAGGTATGATAAGGTTGCAATTGAAAAATATGTCTCGCGCAAAGCAAAACATTATGATAAAATAGCTGTTCATTATTTTATTCAATATCATTTGCATCTGCAGTTAAAAGCAGCGGCGGAATACCTGCATCGCCAGGGAGTAATACTTAAAGGAGATATTGCGATCGGTGTTTACAGATATGGCTGTGATGCCTGGATGGACCCTGAACAATACCATATGGATATGCAGGCCGGTGCACCGCCGGATGGATTTGCTGTGAAGGGTCAGAACTGGGGATTTCCGACCTATAACTGGGAAATAATGGCCGCAGGTAATTTCGATTGGTGGCAAAAGCGGTTCTTGCAGATGAGTGAATATTTTGATTCTTTCAGGATAGATCATATTCTTGGATTTTTCAGGATATGGAGTATCCCGATGAATGCAGTAGAAGGGATCATGGGCAAGTTTGTACCGGCGTTACCGGTTTATAAAATTGAGTTCAGTGAAAAAAATATCTGGTTCAATTTCGAAAGATATACCAGGCCATATATTACAGACGCCCTGCTCTGGGATATGTTTGGTCCGAACCGCGAAAAATTTAAAGAGTTTCTTCATCCAAATCCGGACGGCACTTATGAGCTCCGCGAAGGATTTAAAACGCAGCGGCAGGTTGAAACACATTTTGCAGGCCCTGAAATTACAAATGAAAACCTTCATATCAGGCAGGGATTGTATGATCTTATTTCAAATGTAATTTTGTTCGAAGAGCCTGGCTCCAATGGCGAACAGTTCCATTTCAGGTTCAGCATGGAGAAGACACTTTCATTCAGACATCTCGGCTGGGACACGCAGCAACAGTTAAAGGCTCTATATATAAATTACTTCTTCGAAAGGCAGGATAATTTCTGGATGAAAGAAGCAATGAAAAAACTGCCGGAATTGAAGCGTGCGACCAATATGCTGATTTGCGGTGAAGATCTTGGCCTGGTTCCACATTCAGTAGAAGAAGTAATGAAACAGTTAGGCATACTCAGTCTTGAAATACAAAGGATGCCAAAGGATATTAATAAGGAGTTTTTTCATCCCGGCGATGCACCATATCTTTCAGTGGTTACGCCATCTACACATGATATGAGTACAGTCCGTGGCTGGTGGGAAGAGGACCGTGCGAGAACACAACATTTCTATAATAACGAGCTTGGCCAATGGGGTGATGCACCTTATTTCTGCGAACCCTGGATCAATAAAGACATATTGTTACAGCATCTTTATTCACCCGCAATTTGGTCCATATTTCAACTGCAGGATATTCTTGGAATGAGTGCAACACTAAGGCGGGAGGATCCCCATGCAGAGCGAATCAATATTCCGGCAGTGCCAAGGCATTACTGGAACTATCGTATGCATATTTCTCTGGAACAATTACTGAAAGAAAAAGACTTTAATGATGAACTTGCCGGTTATATACAGGCCAGTGGTCGCTGATACCTTCAAACATTTATGAAATCGAATTATCATTCATTCAATCTTCCATTCGAGTACCCGTTTACAATATCAAGTGGCACAAAAACTCATCAGCCAACTTTAATAGTTTCACTGGAACATATGGGGAAGCTGGGTTATGGCGAAGCGCCAGCCATCTCGTACTATAATATTCCGGTTGAAAAAATGATTGAGGACTTTGAACGCAAAAGACAGATGATCGAAAAGTTTGCGTATACCAACCCGGAGCGGTACTGGCATTATCTCCATCATTTGTTCCCAATGAATAACTTCCTGGTTTGTGCGCTGGATATCGCATCCTGGGATATGTATGGTAAAATTTCCGGTAAACCGCTATACCAGCTTTGGGACCTGGATCCCGGGAAATCTCCCCTGACAGATTATACCATCGGCATTGATAGCATCGAAAAGATGGTAGAAAAAATGAACAGTAAACCCTGGCCGATTTACAAAATTAAGTTGGGTACTACTGAAGACATAGAGATTGTAAAAGCTTTGCGTAAGCATACCAGCGCTGTACTCCGCGTGGATGCCAACTCGGGCTGGACACTCGAGGAAGCATTGATTAAGATACCGCAGTTAAAAGAACTCGGTGTTGAGCTGGTAGAACAACCCCTGAACAAAGATAACTGGGACGGAATGAAGGTGCTCTTCCGTCAATCTCCATTGCCGCTGATTGCTGATGAATCATGCGTGATTGAATCGGATGTCGCAAGATGCCGTAATCATTTCCACGGCATTAATATCAAACTTACCAAATGCAGCGGTATAACTCCTGCAATACGTATGATTGAAGAAGCCAGGGAATTTGGTATGAAGGTTATGATTGGTTGCATGAATGAAAGTACTGTGGGCTCAGCCGCCATTGCTCACCTGGCACCACTTGCCGACCTGATCGATATGGACGGACCCCTGTTACTGTCACAAGATGTTGCCGACGGCCTCAGTATTATTAACGGAAAAATAGAAGTATCAGGTTACCCTGGACTTGGCATAAACTTAAGAGAGTTATGAATTATGAGTTATGAGTTATGAAACCAGTTATGAAATGATAACTGTTGTATTTCATAAATTCATAACTAATTCATAACTACTTTCATAATTCATAATTCATAACTCATATCTCTCTTGAACGAGATTTCAAAGACATTAAGACTGGCATTCCCGATTATCATTGGAGAGTTGGCACAAATGGCCCTGCATATTATTGATGCGGCGATGGTAGGTGCGATCAGTTATAAACAGCTCGCTGCAGCTGCACTTGTTGTTAATGCTATGAATATACCTTTTGTATTGGGAATTGGAATGACGATTTCTGTATCACAAATGGTTTCGCTTGCACATGGCCGGCAGGATGATAAGCAGGTTTCACATTACTTTTTTAATGGGTTTTGGCTATGCGCTCTCACTGCCCTGGTAATTTCCATGTCGCTGATATTTGGAAAAAATATCTTGTACCATCTTGGGCAGGATCCCGAAGTGGTTAAACTGTCGATACCATTTTTACAATTGATGGGTGTTTCTATCATCCCCATGTTATTGTTCATGACCCTGAAGCAGTTTACTGACGGGTTACAATTCACCCGCACGGCAATGATTCTATCCTTAACCGGTATGCCAATAAATATCCTCCTGAACTGGCTACTGATTTATGGTAACTGGGGTTTTCCACGTCTTGAACTGGTCGGGGCAGGCTGGGCCACATTGATAACACGTTCACTTATATTTTTAGTACTTGGGATTGTTGTGCTGAGGCATCATACTTTCAAGCCTTATATCAGTGACAGGAAAACCCAATGGAAGTTTCGTGGAAAAACAATACGTGAATTACTTTATATAGGCGTGCCCAGCAGCCTGCAGATTGGGATGGAGGCTGGTGCTTTCGCCGTTTCCGGTATTATCATCGGGACCATTGGTGCCGTAGCCCAGGCCGCACACCAGATAGCACTCAGCTGTGCATCATTTACTTTCATGGTATCTATGGGCCTTGCGCAGGCTTCATCTATAAGAGTTAGTAATGCATTCGGATCGCTGAACTGGCCCAAAATAGGAGTAATTGGCAAAAGCACTCTTTGGACCGCTCTTATTTATGGTATTCTTTGTGCGATCGGCTTTACTTTGCTAAGGTACCAACTACCTAAGCTTTTTAATGACAACGGGATGGTCCTGGAGATGGCAGCCCTGCTTCTGTTGTTTGCAGCCATATTCCAGATATCCGACAGCACACAGGCGATCGGTGCGGGCTTGCTTCGTGGAATCAAGGACGTTAGGGTGCCTACCATCCTTATTGGAATTGCTTACTGGGTCGTAGGTCTGCCGATCGGATATGTGCTTGCTTTCAACTTCAAACTGGGCCCAAGTGGTATTTGGCTCGGACTAATTACCGGGCTAACACTGAGTTCATTATTCCTGCTCTGGCGATTTTTGAAAATTACAAAAAAGAATTCAAGGGTCAGGTAGTGTCTATAGGTCAGAAAGTATCTAGAAATCAGGTAGTATCTATAGGTCAGAAAGTATCTACAAATCAGGTAGTATCTATAGGTCAGGTAGTATTTATTGTCCCGCACCAGGTAACCACCTGGCACATTTCGTGTAAGCTGATTTAAAAGCAAATAAGTTTAATAATGACACTGTGAACTCAATAACAAATATCAGTAACAAATAAGAGAAAAATGTTACCGTGCAACTCATTGATATACTCATGAGTGGATATACTCATTAGTGGATATACTCATTAGTGGATATAACTCATGAGTGGCACGGCATCATATAGTTTTGTTAGTGAAATTAGTTGTTCTTGTATAGTTATGTTATTGAAATTAGTTGTTCTTGTGTTTTTCCATATGTGCCTTCATCTTGTCATAGTCCGGACTCATAAGCAGGCCGACGTTGAAGGCCAGCCCCCTGTTATGCATTTTTTGTGAAGTCAAATCATTAACATTTGTGAGACCATGGTAATATGCACCTTCTGCGCTCAGCCATACGGTTTCTTTAAGGCGTACATTCACACCCGCAGCTCCAGTCAAACCAAAATCCCAGGTTTTAACCATGTTTTTGGATTTCTCATCAGGCATACTTTCAAGTCCACCATCCTTTAATTTTGATTTACCCCCGGCATAAATCGCTATCGAAGGTCCGGCACTGATTTTAGGTCTCACCCGGCTGCCTTTTTCGCCAAAAAAGTAAACACCCTGAAGTGCATGTCTAAGGTAATTTACGCGCAAAACCCGTTTAGCATCGTCCTGGTCTCTGCCATAGGTACCTCCTTCAGAAGAAAATTTAATATCGGAACTGATGCCCCAATTCGGATGCATACTCGCAACCATTCGCATACCAAAACTATAGGCCACATGCATTTCTTTCTTATCATAACCTGAGGCAAAGTTGTCGCCGTTGCTCAACCAGCTGTTGCCAATAGAAGCAGTATGACCGAATGTAACCGTTTTCTGAGCAGTTGCTGCGAAGGTCATCGCCATCGGCAGCAGGAACAAGCCTAATTTTTTCATCTTCTTCAGTATTTAACAAGTGGCTTTTAAAAAATCATGCCATGTGGGCGTTCACCCGGTTCTTCACTCCACCGGATGGGCCTGAGGTTGGGTTGATTTGCCACTGTGATTCCTGCTTAGTCTGTTTGCTCAGGCTGGTGGCGGCTGTTGTCTCCGGTCAGCTTCTTGTGTCTTGATCGGCTTTGTTAGTTATGCTTTCAGCGGTAGCTGGTATTGGGCCCTGATTGGCTTTAGTAACTCCGTCCAGGAATCGAAGGCAAATCAAACCAACCTCAGGCCCATCCTTCACGTTCTAACCTTCGCTCACTTGGGGGTTTTATGCGACTAGCACAACTAAATTTATCATTCACAAATCTGATTTGCACTCGAATGCATGAGGAGTATTAGCATTAACTCAATGGCAATATATTCCCAGGAAATTTCAGGCAACTTGAGTCAATCTGTTAAGCGAGGGTGCAACCCTGGTTGGTAGCCAGGAACTTTATTTAGTAAGTCATAACTCCAGGGTAATATCTGAAAGAGCATATCCAACACAGGTCAGTATCAGCCCGCTGGCTACTTCCTGGTCTGTAAGTACATCATTGTGTTTCATCTTAACTTCTCCTTCAACGCATTTGACAACGCAGCTTCCACAGATGCCAGCCTTACAACTATATGATATATTTACCTGGTGAGATAAAGCAGCTTCTAGAATTGTTTGAGGAAACCTTACCGGTATCATCCTGGCGGGTTTTTGCATGGATAGCAGTATTGACCGGGGAGCAGGATCAATAACAAAAGAAGGAGGTGGTAACCTGGGTACATCAAAAATTTCCTTCTTCACCTGTTCAGGTAAAAACCCCATTTGCCTGACAGTGAACTCTGCCATTCTCATAAAAGAAAGCGGTCCGCAGATATAGAACAAAGTATTGTTCCTGCTGAAATTAATCTCGTCCAGGATAAACTCTTCAAGAATTTCATTATTTAATCTTCTTGATGGTTTATGCACATCCAGAGGCCTGCTCAGGTAATTTATGAATTTGAAATTGCTGCTATATTCATTCTCCAGCAGATGAAGGGAATCATTAAAGATGACAGCCTGTTCATTTCTATTCTGTAAAATTAGCCTGACCGAATTTGCAGATTTAGTCTTCAGGATTTGTTTTAACAATGAATATACAGGAGTTACCCCGCTGCCCGCAGCAATTAAAAAAATATCATGGGCATCAGCAGGATCAGCTTCATAAGTGAAACGACCCTTAGGCTCAAGCGCAATCAAAGTAGAACCGGGAACAAGTGTCCGGAAAAGGTATCTTGATACTTCTCCGTTAGTAACCTGCTTAATTGTGAATGCAGTGTAGTTATCATAGGCAGGGGCAGTGCTCAATGAATAAGAGCGACGCAGCTCCCTTCCATCACGGTTAATCATGATCGTTATGAACTGTCCTGCCTTATAATCAAACTTTAAGTCTCCGGTCGGCTCAAAAATATATGTTTTTGTTTCTGGAGTTTCTTCTATAACCCGTTTAATGATCAGCGCAACCATATGGGAAGAGAGTTATGTATACGAGTTATGAATTATGAATTATGAGTGAGTTATGAGTGAGTTATGAGTGAAGTATGAGTTATGAATTTGAGCTATATATTACTTTCTGTATTTAACTTTCATAATTCATAACTCATAATTCATAACTCTCTTAAAGTATTTTTATTACGGTTCTTCCCATATTCTTGCCTTCAAGCATTGTTTCAATGTGATTTGTAGCAAGTTCTTCGAGTTTGATTTCCTTGACAATTGCAGGGAATTTATCTTTAATATTCCAGTCTTCTTCGAGGAGTTTCCAGATTTTTTTCCGGGTGGTCATATTCATTCCTGCAGAACCAACACCAGCGAGATTTACCCCGTTCAATATAAATGGATAGATAGTTGTTGTTAATGCATGCGATTGCACCATACCTGTACTAACTATAGTTCCTTCCGGCCCGCAGGCTTTCAGCAACATACTGAGCGTTATTCCACCAACAGTATCAATTGCTCCGGCCCATTTTGTTTTTAGCAAGGATTTACCGGAATGATCTTCTAAAAATGCGCGGCTTTCAACACGGGATGCACCCAGGTGTTTTAAATAATCCTCGGCATTGGATTTTCCGGTCACGGCAATTACTTCATAACCTGCTTTGGAAAGGAGGGCAATGGCTAAACTTCCCACACCGCCGGTTGAGCCGGTAACAATGATGGGTCCCATAGACGGATCCTGGTGAAGGGCCTGCATCTTATAAAGTGCAACAGCGGCAGTATAACCTGCCGTGCCCAGGCTCATACAGTCTTTAAGCGTAAGTGTACGGGGTCTTGGTACAACCCAATCAGCTGGAACCCTGATGTATTCAGCAAAACCGCCATCGGTATTCATGCCAAGATCATATCCTGTAACGATTACTTCATCATCAGCAGCGAAAGCAGCATTTTTACTCATCTCTACAATACCACCCGCATCTATACCCGGGGTATGAGGAAATTGTTTCGTGATGCCTTTGTGCCCATTGGCTGACATCGCATCTTTATAGTTAAGTGAAGAGTATTGTACTTTAACCAGTACCTCGCCGATCGGGAGATCATCAAGTTCCCGTTGAATAATTGACCTTTCAATTTTGCCATCTTTATTTTCAGTGATCCGAAGCGCTTTGAATGACATGTTTAGGTGATGATTAGGTGAGGTAGCGATTATTAATTCTTAGTTACGTTTATTTTGTTTCACAATAATGTACGAATTTTCAGAATAAGGTACGAACTCCGTGCGCGAATTTTTTCTCATGTTCAATTAACCATCTTTTGCGCCATAGGCCGCCTGCATATCCTACCAGGTCGCCTGAGCTTCCAATTACCCTATGGCAGGGGATGATTATAGCAATATTGTTTCTTCCGTTTGCTGCAGCTGCAGCCCGTATTACTTTTTGATCACCTAATTGCCTGGCAAGTGAAAGGTAACTGATGGTATCACCGTAACGGATAACCGATAATTGTTGCCAGACTTTTTGTTGAAAACCGGTTCCCTGCTGGTCAACCCTGATATCAAAATGCTTTAGATTGCCTTTGAAGTATTCCAGCAGTTGCCTCCTGCATTCAACAATCAAATCAAATGCCGGCCCTGCAGTATTATCAGCCAGTTCAATTTCAGCATCTTCCAGGAAATGGACTTCATTTATCGCCTGTGTTGTGCCTCTGATACGGATTGTGCCCAGGGGCGAGTCAAGGTATAATGATGCAATTTGCAAGCCGGGTTCAGTACTCATGCAGGGATGTTTTGAAAGCCTTGTAAAGCCTTGTAAAGCTAACTCATTCCTGACGAAGGTATAAATCTGCAATACTGCTATGATACTGCCATGATCCTGAATGATTATGTACGATCCTGGCAGATTTTTTTACTAAAAGATTTTGTGTAACTTCATCATCCTCCGCGCCTTATTATTGTATTTCAAATTACTCAAATCAATTATAAAAAATATAAGTTTTATGAAAAGAACAGCAACAGCCGTATGGAATGGTTCCGGAAAAGAAGGAAAAGGATATCTTACAACACAAAGCACCACTTTAAATCAAACCCAGTATTCATTTAAGTCAAGGTTTGAAGAAGGTGTGGGAACAAATCCTGAGGAGTTAATTGGTGCTGCGCATGCCGGATGTTTTACAATGAAGTTAAGTTTCGTACTGGGCGAGGCTGGTTTTACACCCGAATCTATTGAAACAACCTCAACTATCACACTGGACAACGGGGTTATCACTGCCTCAGACCTGGTAGTGAAAGCAAAGGTTCCAGGAATTTCACCAGAGCAATTTCAGACTGCTGCCGATAATGCTAAAGCTAATTGTCCTGTGAGTAAAGTATTGAATGCTGCCATTTCTATGAAAGCTGAGTTGCTTTAAAGCTGAGTTGTATTAAAGCTGAGTTGTATTAAAGCTGAGTTGCACTAAAGAACCCAGGTTTTTTCATTTTATTAAATTCATCCGATGTATTCTCCAAGAAGAAAATTCATCCGGAATGCCACGATTGCTGCTGCCGGTTTTTATATTGTTCCCCGCCATGTACTCGGCAGGGGACATATCGCTCCAAGCGATAAACTGAATATTGCAGGTATAGGTGCCGGAGGAAAAGCTGAGGTAAACCTGCCATTTGCATATAATAATGGCAGTGATAATATTGTCACGCTTTGCGATGTTGACGACCGGCAATCAGTTAATGCGAGGAAGCGATGGCCCAAGGCCACTTATTACAAGGATTTCAGGCAGATGCTTGAAAAGGAGCAAAAAAATATTGATGCTGTCATTATAACTACGCCAGATCATATGCATTTCGTTCAGGCCATGGCAGCAATGCAACTTAAAAAACATGTTTACCTGGAAAAACCACTTACACATGATATATATGAGGCACGCCAGCTCACAAAGGCTGCAGCTCAGTATAAACTCGTGACCCAAATGGGCAACCAGGGCAGTAGTGGAGACGATACCAGGAATGTTGAAACCTGGATCCAGGCCGGAGTAATCGGGGATGTAAAAAAAGTGCATGTCTGGACCAACCGCCCGACCTGGCCTCAGGGAGTAAGCGTGCCGCCGGGCAAGCTTGCACCGCCACCGGAGCTTGATTGGAATCTCTGGCTTGGAACGGCCCCTGAAAGAGAATACAATCCCGCATTTCTTCCCGCTATCTGGAGAGGCTGGACTGATTTTGGAACCGGGTCGCTCGGAGATATGGGTTGTCATTTCATAGATGTTCCATACCGGGCATTGAAGCTGGGATACCCGGTTTCTGTTGAATGTAATGTAGGCAGCGTATATACCGGATTTTTCCAGCAGTTTATCTCCCATGACAGCTATCCGCCTTCGTCTGTTACCTATATTGATTTTCCAGCCCGTGGTTCAATGCCAGCTGTTCAGATGATCTGGTATGATGGCGGAATGAAGCCTCCAAGACCTGTCGAACTTGGGCCTGAAGACAAGATGGGCGAGGAGGATGGTGGAATTATTTTCGAGGGCTCCAAAGGAAAACTCATGGCAGGCCTTTTCGGACGTAAACCAACTTTGCTTCCATTGTCAAAAATGGCGGAGATCTCATTGCCAAAATCAGCTTTCCCGTTTGTAGAAAATGGGGTTGACGGTCATCAGCAACAATGGGTGAAGGCCTGCAAAAAGGGCTATGGTGCATATACCAGCTCGTCATTCGACAAAAGTGGTCCGCTTACTGAAACTGTATTGATGGGCAATCTTGCCGTCAGAAGTTACAACTATAGCGAGAACGGTACCAACGGAAATAAGTTTTATCCAGGACGTAAGAAGTTATTATGGGATGGAGAAAAAATGCGTATCACAAACTTTGAACCGGCAAATCAGTTTGTGCAAAGAAATTACCGGGGCGAATGGAAATCCGGATTTTAAATTTCAGTGCACACGCAACCAAAGTATTAATTTTTACGCCTGTACTTTAATTTGGAAATATCGTTTCTTGACGTAAATTGGCACGTGCTAAAACGATTTTTCAACTTTTAATTGATCACAAAACTCTCATTAAACAAAATAAGTTTTTCATTATGAAAAAGAAGCAGATGGCCGCTAGCAGCCGCAGAAAGTTCATACAAAGTTCTTCACTTGCAGCAGCCGGTTTTTTTATTGTGCCGAGGCATGTACTGGGCCGCGGCCATGTGGCACCCAGTGATAAATTGAATATTGCCGGTATTGGTGTTGGGGGAAAGGGATGGAGTGATCTTTCAGAGTTTGCAAAAAGTCCAAATGTAAATATCGTTGCACTTGCGGATGTAGATGACCGCCAGGCTGACAAGGCCAGGAAAAAATGGCCAAATGCAAAATACTATAAGGACTACCGCGAGATGCTGGCAAAAGAAAACAAAACATTTGATGCCTGTTCCATTTCAACTCCGGATAACGTACATGCTGTTGCAACCACAGCTGCCATGTCACTTGGAAAACACGTTTATACCCAGAAACCTTTAACGCATGATATTTATGAAGCGAGAATGGTTACTGAAGCAGCGAAAAAATATAAAGTAGTTACCCAGATGGGCAACCAGGGAGGTAGCGGCGATGGTGTACGTCTTACAAAAGAAATGATTGATGCAGGACTTATTGGTGATGTGTTCAAGGTTGAAACCTGGACCAACCGCCCGGTATGGCCACAGGGCAATCCTACACCGTCGGGTGAATTTGCGGTACCAGGTGAATTAAACTGGGACCTCTGGCAGGGACCTGCTAAATCAATTCCTTTCAATCCAAATTATCTGCCATTTAACTGGCGCGGATGGTGGGCTTATGGTACCGGTGCATTAGGCGATATGGCCTGTCACATCATGGACCCGGTTTTCCGTTGTTTGCCGATTGATTACCCCACTTCAGTAGAAGCAAGTGTTGCAACAATTTGGAGAGAAATGTGGAACGATTCTGTAAACCAGGATAGCTGTCCCGCTTCTTCAATGATTCACCTGACTTACCCGAGAAAAGATGGCAAAGGGGATGTAAAGGTTACCTGGATGGATGGCGGATTGCTTCCACAACGCCCGGATGAAATGTTGCCTGATGAAAAAATGGGTAACTGGGATGGTGGAGTTATTTTCCACGGCACCAAAGGAAAACTGATGGCAGATTGTTATGGCGCAAACCCACGCTTACTGCCAACGGCAAAAATGAAAGAGATCACAATGCCAAAACAAACCATCAAACGTGTACCTGAAGGTCACTACCTCCAATGGGTAAACGCTTGTATCGCTGGTTATGGTAAAGGTGAAACAAGTTCACCTTTTGAATACGCCGGACCATTTACAGAATCAATACTTATAGGAAACCTGGCTATCCGTAGCTTCTTCCTGAAAAATCCAAACGGTAAAGGTTGGGATGATAAATATCTTGGCAGAAAGAAATTGCTCTGGGATGCAAAAAATATGAAGATCACGAACTTTGATGAAGCTAATGCTTTTGTGAAGAGAGACTATCGTGAAGGCTGGAAGATGACGCTCTGATGATTGTTTGTATGTCAAAAAAAAATGAAGCCAACCGGCTTCATTTTTTTTTGACATATTCTAACCCAATTTTTTAACTTCTTAATCTTTTATGCTGAAAATCAGCGGGATCAGGACTTTAAGGAACGGCTCAATTATGTAAACATCAATCGAACGCGTTGTCCTCTTCAGTCTCGACTATCAGGCTTGCAAGCGCTATCAGTTCCTGTTTTTTATAGGCATTTTTTTCATCGTCAAAACATTTACTGAATTCCTCAAGTAAGGTCTGAATTATTCTTTTGTTTGACAACGGTTTAAAATAGCTGGCCACCTGTGGCACATTTATCTTTTTGAAATAACTGTCAACATCAGCATGGGTGAAGACCTGGCCGCTGGTCGGATCAATAAAAAATTCTGTTTTGTAGAGCGGATTTTCAGTATGCCTTGTGAAATCATAATCAGGTTTAAAATATCCCAGTACAAAATGTCTTGGAATGTTGACGGCGCGGATGGGTACGTCCAGCAATTCGCTGAGTATTAAATAAAGGATTCCATTTGCAATGGTGTTCCCTCTTTTTGCTTCCAGTTGTTTATTAATCAGGAAATCTTCTGTCTGCTGATAACCAACCTCAGAACCCTTAAGATTATAATAATTGTAGAGTATGCTGGTTAGTACATGAACCTGCTCAAGTGGTGTGAGATAACTGTTCAGTTCAAGCCAGGTATTCCGCCGGAGCTTTTCAACTTCCTGATAAATTGAGGCAGTGGTTAGTTCGGGGTATTGAAACCTCGCCACGAGGATAGCTCCCGTGAGAAGGTCCTGGTGGCTGTTTTTGTTCCATTGGGTCAGTTCTTCCGTCAGGTCCTGGTAATGCAGGCGATGAATCAAGAGCTCAATTCTTTCCTGCACTTCCCCACTGATGGTATTCTCCCACAGATTCTCCAGGTTAGGAATGATTCCTTTTCCATAATCAATGATGCGGGTTGAAACCACTTTGAAGACCTCCTCGTCGGGATCGTCTATCAGGTGAAACAATGCAGAAATTTCTTTGTTCTCTTCCATTGGATGAATATGATTGGAATTTTTTTATTGAGCTTACTTGTGCCGTCAATTTCGTCGAATGGAGAAACATTATGTAAAAATGTTTTCCACAAATACCTTAAGAATGTTCATTAAAATATTATAATACGAAAATGATACCACCAATTGATGAAACCAGCTTTCTTTTTTCAAATTATGGCGCAAAATCTGAGCTAAGCGAAAGATGGGTGTTGAAAAAGTTTACCAGCAACTGTTGCTCCTTTAGCTTTATCACCCGTTTTGGTATCACGATGGCGTGGTACGAATTGGTATAAAGATAGTAGCAAAGTTTTGTTTCCGCTTTTCGCACTATGGCCTCCCAGCCATACCTGCTTTCACTAACAGTGTCACGGTCAAGTATTCCGTTCTCACTAAGCGTTACCTCCGACTCGTTAAGAACATGCTGATTTTCCGGTTGAGCCAGAGTTCTCTTTACTCTCATCCGGATAGATCTTTTTACCAGGAACGGTACCATCAGAAAATAGATGGTGCCAATAGTTACAAATACACTGGAATCAAGCAGCAGGGTATGCGAACTGTTAACTGTTATATAGAGTCCTGCAACAGCAAAATAAAGAATCATTACCTGCAAATAATATTTCAGGCGGTAACTTTTTTTATCCGGTGAGGTCCAGGCTGTGAAATAATTGTAGTCCAGGTATTCCTCTTCCGTAAGATGATATTTTAATACAAGCATGTTCACAGGTTATAGATTGCGCAGCCGCAGTTTCTATAACGAAAATGAAAGTGGTTTCTATATATCGCGATGATAACTAGCTCGTTTTCTTTTTCCTGTAGGATTTCTTGGGTGGGTTCGCCTTTCCCTCTTCTATCAGTTTTTGAACATCCTCGATAGTGAGGTCCGCTGCCGTTTCCTGTTTATCCTTGGGTATCTTAAAATTTCTCAGACCCTGTTTTATATACGGACCATAAGGGCCCCTTAATAACTGGATCTTTTCTTTTTCAAAAATCTTGATTGTACTTTTCTCCTTGGCGTCCCTTTTTTCAACAATTATCGGTTGAGCTTCTTCGAAACTAATGGTATAGGGATCAAAGTCTTTCCCGAGTGAATAAAACTTTTTATCGTGAGCGATATATGGTCCGAATCTTCCAATATTAATTACTACATCCTGTTCCTCAAACTGACCAATGGTTCTTGGCAATTTAAACAATTCCATCGCCTCATCATAAGAAATGGTTTCGATGCTTTGGGTGTTCTTTAGTTTTGCAAACTTTGGCTTTTCTTCGTCGGCAACATCTCCAATCTGAACCATAGGGCCATATCTTCCCATCCTGGCCAATACTTTTTTGCCCGATACCGGTTCAATTCCAAGTTCCCTTTCACCTTTGATCCGCTCAGCATTCTCGATCGTATTTTCAACATCCTTTTTAAAAGGAAGATAAAAATCATCGATCATTTTATTCCACTTCAGTTTCCCGTTCGCAACTTCATCAAACTCCTGTTCGATGCGCGCCGTGAAACTGTAATCCATGATATCGTCGAAATATTGTTTCAAAAAATCCGTCACTACCAATCCAAGATCGGTTGGAAAAAGTTTCGATTTTTCCGCCCCGGTATTTTCCTGTTCGGTGACCCTGGAAATTTTATCGTCTGCAAGTTTCAGTACCCTGAAATCCCTTTTTACACCTTCCTTATCCCTTTTCTCAACATAACCTCTTTTCAGAATGGTTGAGATGGTCGGAGCATAAGTAGACGGACGACCTATGCCAAGTTCTTCCAGTTTCTTTACAAGTGATGCCTCTGTGTAACGGGGGAGCGGACGGCTGAAACGTTCAGTTGCCTTCAATTCACGTAAAGGAAGATCCTGTTTTACTTTCAAAGGTGGCAAAATTCCTTCCTGGTCATCTTCTTCTGTCATTTCCTCTTCGTCCTTATCTTCCATATAGACTTTCAGGAACCCGTCGAATTTCAATACTTCTCCGGAAGCAGTCAGTTCTTCTTTATTTGTTGAAATATTAATCCGGGCGGTGGTTTTCTCAAGCTCTGCATCAGCCATCTGGGAAGCCATTGTTCTTTTCCAGATCAGCTCATATAATTTACGGGAGTCAGCATCTTCTGAAGAATTGTTCTCCATATAGGTGGGGCGAATGGCTTCATGCGCCTCCTGTGCTGATTCATTTTTGTTCTTGAATTTTCTTAGCTGTACATATTTATCACCGTATTGCGAGCTTACCTGGGTTTTGATCGCTTCGGTGGCTGTCTCACTCAGGCTCACACTATCAGTACGCATGTAAGTGATCTTACCACTTTCATACAGCTTCTGGGCAAGGATCATTGTACGACTGACAGAATACCCTAGCTTCCGGCTGGCTTCCTGTTGCAAGGTCGAAGTCGTGAATGGAGCAGGTGGTGTTTTTTTACCGGGCTTAACCTGTATGTCAGTAACCGTATAGCTGGCCCCTATACAGGATTGCAGAAATTTTTCAGCACCTTCAACATCCGCATGTTTTTTCCCTTCTGCCTTAAAACTGACCTGTTTATTATTAATATCATTGGCAGAAAATATAGCTTCGATCCTGAAATTACTAACGGGAGTGAAAGCATTGATCTCTCTTTCCCGTTCAGCTATGATGCGAACTGCAACACTTTGAACCCTGCCTGCGCTGAGATTATTTTTCATGCTCATCTTGCGCCAAAGCACTGGACTGAGCTCAAATCCCACAATGCGGTCAAGTATCCTGCGTGCCTGTTGGGCATTCACCAGGTTCATATCCACTGTTCTTGGTTTTTGAACCGCAGCTTGAATAGCAGGCTTGGTGATTTCATGGAAAACGATCCTTTTTGTTGTGACAGGATCCAGGCCAAGTACCTCGCAAAGATGCCAGCTAATTGCTTCTCCTTCGCGGTCCTCATCCGTTGCCAGCCATACTTCGCCGGATTTCTTTGCAAATCCTTTCAGTTCCTTAACCACTTTTTCTTTTTCTTCAGGAACGATATATCGCGGTTGGTACTGATTGTTAACGTCGATGCCCATATCACCTTTTTCAAGGTCGCGAATGTGGCCGTAACAGCTTTTTACCTCGAAATCCTCACCCAGGATTTTTTCGATGGTTTTGGCTTTCGCAGGAGATTCGACTATCAATAAATTCTTCGCCATACTACAAATATCAGGTTTAAATCACGCCTCTTGGCGTGCAAGTTTAATCTATAACCACCAAACTAAAAAATACAGCAACTCCTGAACCGCCGTGTTTTAACCCCTGGCGACCCATTTATTTGCTTTGATAATCATGATGTTTGCATCAAAGCAGATTGACTGAAAACCTTTTAATTGTGTGGAAAACAGGTAATTTTCGCCTTTTATTGACGAGGCGGATCCGGGGATAATGAGTTAACAATTATTTCTGGTTTCAGATACAATGCCGGGAGTTGATCCCCGTTTTAATATCTCTCCACTTCAACTAACCGATCAAGACAACCTAATTTACTTAACGTAAATATTTAACTATGTCTGCTAATCAACCAGGTCAGGACGATGGTTTGTATTCTTATGACTCTTTCGGAGTGAGCAAAAAACAATCGGATACCTCTTTCTTATGGTGGTGCGCCGGGGCCCATCAAAAGCTTCTAAAGCAATTTCCTTCAGAACATAGTAAGTATAGCGGGCTGGGTGGAGTAGTGCTGGCCACTTTCGTACTTGCGTCTTTGTCATCCGGTTATGCGGTTTACAGCATTTTCGGCAACATCTGGTGGACAATATTTTTCGGACTCGTATGGGGGCTTATTATTTTCAACCTTGACCGTTTCCTGGTCTCGACAATGCGGAAATACGGTGTTTCCCGTCGTAAACAATTTTGGATGACAGCTCCAAGGCTTTTGCTGGCACTGTTGATTGGCCTCACTATTGCCCGGCCGCTGGAGCTCAAAATCTTTGAAAAAGAGATTGATGTGAAGGTTATCGAAAACATTCATACCAAAATGCAGCTGAACGACTCCCTGCTGCAACTTGAAAATGTGAAATCGATGGCGGCTGCACAGCTGGAAAGAGACAGGCTGGTAACCCGCAAAACCGCGCTGGAAGACACGCTTCACCAGTTAAGACAATCTTATGTACAGGAAGCAGATGGAACAGGTGGATCAATGAACCGCGGGATAGAAAATCTGACCAGGCTTAAAATGAATGTGTATAATAATGCAAGGCTGCAGTTCGAGCCGGAACTTATCAGTCTTGCTGCAGGTATAAGATCCCAGGATAGTCTTCTCAATTCTTCCCGTGCATCTCTTGAAGAAAAAAGAAAGGAGTACGAAAAATCGGCCCAGGCCAATGTCGGGTTCCTGGAAAGAAATAAAGCTTTATCTGATCTTGTGGATGAAGAAAGCAGTGTGTTCTGGGCAACCCTGATGATTTCTTTGCTTATTATTCTTATCGAGATTGGACCCATACTGGCAAAACTGATCATGCCACTCGGACCTTATGATATTGCCCTCGCCAAAGAAGAGTTGATGCAAATGTCAGCTTCTGAAACTGAAATGAGAAGGGACAAAGAACTCACCAATGAAAAAAAGAAAAACTTCTATCGCCGGCAAAAGGAAATGTCTGACGAACTCACCGATAAGATGACGGCCTTACAGAAAAAAAATATAGACGATGAACTGGAAAAATGGGAGCGGGGAGACTGGAACCCCAAAGACCATAGGTCATCAATGGATGAGGTAATGCGCAAGTTGAGGGAAAGATACCAACTCGACGATGACAATCTTATTTAAGTTAAGAGTTTTAGTGGTGAGTCTTCGATCGGTTTCATCGATATCACCTTATTAATAACTTTGTGAAAAAGCCACATGCAGTGATACCATTTACCCCAATGGACCTTTTGAGTTCACTGGTGAGTCTGGTACTGTATGGCCCTTTTCATTA